>DASZQQ010000515.1:0-4393 GCA_035549595.1 Caulobacteraceae bacterium | reverse complement strand
GGGGCTACGACTCCGCCGGCCTCGCCATCGCCGACGGCGGGCGCCTGGCGGTGTGCAAGCGCAAGGGCAAGGTGCGCGAACTGGAGCACGCCCTGCCGCCGGCCATGCCGGGCGGCACCGGGATCGCCCACACGCGCTGGGCGACGCACGGCGAGCCCAGCGATCTCAACGCCCACCCGCACACCGACGCGGCCGGCCGCATCGGCGTCGTGCACAACGGCATCATCGAGAACGCCGCCGCCCTGCGCCGCGGCCTGGAGCGGGACGGGGTCGTGTTCCGGTCCGAGACCGACACCGAGGTCCTGGCCCACCTGATCGCCCGGCGGCCGGAGAACCGGCTGGTGGACGCGGTCCGCGCTGCCCTGACGGGGGTGAAGGGCGCCTATGGCCTGGCCGTGATCGACGCCGAACGGCCCGAGACGATCGTGGCGGCGCGCAACGGCGGGCCGGTGGTGATCGGCGTCGGCGAGGACGAGATGTTCGTCGCGTCCGACGCGGCGGCGCTGATGGGCCATGCCCGCTCGGTGGCGCATCTGGACGACGGCGAGATCGCCGAGGTCCGCGCCGACGGCTTCAGCGTGCTGACCCTGGACGGCGCCGAGACGGTCAAGGCGCTGCAGGCCCTGGCGGGCGAGGCGGCCGAACTCGACAAGGCCGGCCACGCCCACTTCATGAAGAAGGAGATCGCCGAGCAGCCCGATGCGGTGCGCCGCACCCTGATGGGCCGGCTCGACCCGCGCTTCTCGACCGCGCATCTGGGCGGCATCGAGCTGGCCGCGCGCGAGATGCTGGACATCCGCCGCGTGAAGATCCTGGGCTGCGGCTCGGCCTCGTTCGCCGGCGCCATCGGCGCGCAGCTGATCGAACAGCTGGCGCGGATCCCCGCCCACGCCGAGCCGGCCTCGGAGTTCCGCTACCGCAATCCGGTGATCGAGCAGGACACGCTCTACGTCGCCGTCAGCCAGTCGGGGGAGACCTTCGACACCCTGGCCGCGATCCAGGAGGTCAAGCGCAAGGGCGGGCGGGTGCTGGGCGTCGTCAACACCGTCGGCTCGACCATCGCCCGCGAGTGCGGGCGCGGCGTCTACCTGCACGCGGGGGCCGAGGTGGCGGTGGTCTCGACCAAGACCTTCACCTGCACGGCGGTGGCCTTCGCCCTGCTGGCGCTGCAGCTGGGCCGCGTGCGCGACCTGTCGGCCGGGCACGGCGCGCGGCTGCTGGCGGGGCTGCAGGCGATCCCGGAAGGGATCGAGGACATCCTGGCGCGCGAGGCCGAGGTCCTGCCCCTGGCCCAGCGCCTGGCGGGGGCCGACCACGCCTATTTCCTCGGCCGCGCGGCCGGCTCCCCGGTCGCAGAGGAAGGCGCGCTGAAGCTGAAGGAGGTCAGCTACCTGCACGCCGAGGCCTACGCCGCCTCGGAACTGAAGCACGGGCCGCTGGCGCTGATCAGCCCGCAGACGCCGAGCGTCATCGTCCTGCCGGATGACGACCTGCTGGCGAAGAACCTCTCGACCATCGCCGAGGTGCGCACCCGCGGCGGGCCTGTGCTCGCCGTCACCCAGCCGGGCGTCGACCTGACCGGCGTCGAGGCGGCGTTCACGGTCCCGGCCTGCGAGCCCGAGCTCGCCCCGATCCTGCTGGGCATCCCGCTGCAGATCCTGGCCTACCAGGTCGCCCAGGCCCTCGGCCGCGACATCGACCAGCCGCGCAACCTGGCCAAGTCGGTCACGGTGGAGTGATCAGCGGACGCCGGTGATCTCGACCTCGGCGCCGTTCACCGCCGCCTCGTCGCCGACCTGCTTGCCGAGCAGGGCCTGGGCCAGGGGCGAGACGTAGGAGACGCTGCCGTGGGCGGGGTCGGCCTCGTCCTCGCCGACGATGCGCCAGGCCTGGCGTCGGCCGTCCTCCCGCTCGATCTCGACCGTGCGGCCGAACTGGACGAGGCCGGGCTCGGCGTCCGGTTCGGTGAGCTGGGCGGTGGCGCGGCGGGCCGACCAGTAGCGCAGGTCGCGCGTGGCTCTCGCCATGGCGGTGCGGTCCGCGCTGACGTCGCCCTGGGCCTGGGCGGCGGTATAGGCCGCGCGCGCGGACGCGAGCTCGGCCTCGATGGCGGCGAGGCCCGAGGCGGTGACGAGGTTCGGATGCGACGAGACCGGCCGGTCCGGCAGGTCGGCGGCCTGGGCCTCGTAGTCCTCTTCGCGGGTGAAGGCGACGCTCATCGTCCTGATCTAGGGAACCGGCGCGGCGGGCGTAAGCGGCAGGCACCGATTTCACCACGAAGGACACGAAGGTCACGAAGAGGCCGTGCGAGCGGCGAAGCCACGGCTACCTCCTCGCGCCATCCGATCTTGCCGCGCTCCGCGCCGACGGGACACCTTGGTGATCTTCGTGTCCTTCGTGTCCTTCGTGTCCTTCGTGGTCGAAAAGCGACGCCTGGAACGCCGCCGGTTTCGGGAGTTTGTCCCCGCCCGGCCCTTCGCTAAGCTTGGCGCCAGACCAAGACGGAGGAACTCGGGATGTTCAAGGGGCTCGACCACCTGGTGGTGGCGGTGAAGGATCTGGACGCTTCGGTGGCGAAGTACGAGGCGATCTACGGCCAGACCGTAAGCGACCGCAGCGAGGCGCCGGCGGCGGGGATGAAGATGGCCTTCTTCCGCTTCGCCGAGAGCTATGTGGAGCTGGTCTCGAGCCTCGGCGACGAGGGGCCGATCGCCAAGCGCCTGGCCGACCGTGGCGAGGGCGTGCACCTGGTGGCGATGAAGGTGGACGACCTGGACAAGACCCTGGCCGACCTGCGGTCCAAGGGCGTGCGCCTGGTCGGCGACCCGGGCCCCGGCAACCCGGTCAAGGGCCAGGTCTTCGTCCACCCCAGCGAGACCGGCGGGGTGCTGACCCAGCTCGTGCAGCGCTGAGACCGCTTCAGGCGTCGGGGTAGAGGTCGCGGAAGTTGGCCTGGAAGAAGCGGTCCTTCACCGCTTGCGAGGCGCCGGCCAGCGAGCGGTCGAAGCGGCCGATGGGATCGCGCCCGCCCTCGGCGTGGGGATAGTCGGACGAGAACAGGTAGAGCTCGGGGAACGACTCCTCGACGAAGCGGCCGACGTCCTCGAACGGGTAGGGCGTGAAGCGCAGCTGGGCGCGGATCTGCTCGGAGGGCGGGCGCTTCATCTCGGCCAGGTGCGGCTCTGACTTCGCCCAGATCGAGGCGGCGTGGTCGAGGCGGCGGATCATGTCGGGCACCCAGCCGGCGCCGATCTCGATGATCCCGCCGCGCAAGGCTGGATGCCGCTCGAGCACGCCGTCCAGCACCAGGACGCTGATGAATTTCTGGGCCGCGTGGTGGATCGCGGTCAGGTCCTTCGAGCCGATCACCTCGGCGCCGCCGCGGGCGGTGCGCCGGTCCGGGCGGCCGTCGTTCATCCACGGCGCCTCGATCGACAGCGGCGAGGAGCCGACGTGCAGGATGAACGGCAGGCGCCGTTCGGCCAGCGTCGCCCAGATGCGCTCGTGGTCGACATGGCCGGGCGAGCGGCCGCCGGGCGGCGCGGCGGCGACCCAGACGGCGCCGAGGCCGAGGCGATGGGCAGCCTCGATCTCCGCGAGGGCCAGGTCCGGCTCGTCGAGCGGCACGATGGCGACGCCGATCAGGCGGTCGTCGCCCGAGCAGAACTCGGCCATGGCGCGGTTGTGCGCCCGCGCGATGGCGTAGCGGGCGGCAGGGGGCGCCTCGAACGTCGGCCGCGCGCAGAACGAGGAGAACACGACCTGGCGCCGGAAGCCGAGCAGGTCGAGCGCGGCGCTGCGTTCGGCTCCGCTGAACGAGCCGAGCGCGTCGTGCCACTTGGGCCCGAAGGTGATGCGGTCGCCCAGCGCCACCAGCGCCTCGACCGTCTTCGGGTCATGGCCGGTCCGGCCGACGTGGTCGCCGGGATTGAACTGGCCGGTGGCGAGCGCGCCCAGCGGCGGGATCAGGTCCAGGTCCTTGCGGTCCGCATGCTTCGTCAGGAAGTCCGGCAGCTCCATCAGGTGGCTGTCGGCGTCGAGGATCAGCCTCTCGCCCGCGTAGCTCATGGGCGCTCTCCCGTGATCGCGGCCTCTGGCGGACCGTCGTGCGATCAGCCTAGCACCGGGCGGCGGGCGGCCAAGCGCTCGTTGCGGACGGGATCAGGCCGCCGCCTCGGACGCGGCTTCCTCGGTCTCGGCCAGCAGGAAGGCGAGGCGGCCCTCGGCGTCGAACAGGGGCGTCGCCAGCACCCGCCACCAGCTGTCGCCGTGCGGCCGGGCGGCGTCGGCGTGCGCGACGCCGGTGGCGGCGGCCGCATCTAGGGTGGCGTGGAAGGCGGCCACGGCTTCGGCCGCGGGATCCTCCGCCGGGGCGCGGAACGCTTCGCCGACG
>DASZQQ010000514.1:0-11683 GCA_035549595.1 Caulobacteraceae bacterium | reverse complement strand
TAGAAGCCGGGGTCGGTGTAGCAGGCCTGCGGCAGCGTCTCGGTGCGGTCGAGACCGCCGACCGTGCTGTCGAAGCTGTCGAAGAAGGCGTCGTTCAGGATCTGGGCGGGCACGACGATGGTCCTTGGGGCGGGGTTTTGTACGGGGGGAGGGTTGGGGCGGACGCGCGGCGCGGTCTTGCCTCAGCACGCATCCTTTTTCTTCTGCTCATCCCGACGAAGGCCACGTTTCCACGCTCTTCCCCCTTTGGGGGAAGAGCAGCGAGGCTGTCCGCCATCAGCTCAGCGAGGCGATGTAGGCGCGCCAGCCGCCGAGGGAGGTGATGTCCTCGGCGCCGGTGAGCGCGCGGGGTTCGGCGACGAAGCCCTTGACCTCGGTCCCGTCGTCCAGCGCCACCGTGCCGATCGCGAGCGGCGGGGGGACCTCGGCGACGAAGCTGCCGAACGCGGCGACGTCCAGGTCGTAGACCTCGACCTCGATGGCAGAGCCGCCGTCGCCCACGTGCACGAGCGCCGGCTTCGGCGGGGTCGAATTGGCCATGGCGTAGAGGCGGTACGCGGGGGCGGTCCTGCAGCGCCGCACGAGGCGGGCGTCGCGCGAGGTCAGCTGCCAGTGCAGGGGCATGGCGGCCAGGTGCGCGCCGACGACGGCCAGCTTGATCCGCGGCTGCACGCCCGCGACGTCGAGGGGCGGGGTCTCGGGCATGGGGGCGATCTCCTCGTAGCGGCCGGCCAGCGCGCCCAGCGCCCGGTCGGTCCAGGCCGGGCCGATCAGGGTCACGCCGAAGCCGGTGGCGTTGTCGCGGAACCCCGCCGGCACGGCCACGGCGGCCATGTCCAGCAGGTTCACGAAGTTGGTGTAGAGGCCGAGGTTGGCGTTGAGCGCGAAGGGCTCGGCCTGGACCTCGCGGATGCGGTAGGTGGTCGGCGCCGTCGGCAGGACGAGGGCGTCGATCTCGTTCCACAGGGCCTCGGCCTCGCGGGCCAGCTCGGCGAGACGGTACTCCGCCCGGAAGGTCTCGATGGCCGTGAGCGCGAAGCCGCCCTGCAGGATCGCCCGCACGGTCGGCTCGATGGCGCCGGGGCGCTCGCGCAGCAGGGTCTCGGCGGCGGCGGTGCGCTCGGCCACCCAGGGTCCCTGGTAGAGCAGGTCGGCGGCGGCGCGCAGAGGCGCGATGTCCACCGTCACGGCCGTTCCGCCCAGGGCCTCGAGCCGCCGCACCGCCGCCCCGAACAGGCGCTCGGCCTCGCCGTCGCCGAGGAAGGCGAGCTGGCTGGGCAGGGGGAGGCCGAAACGGAACGCGGCCGCGATATCCTCGGCCCCGGCCGGGCTCGGGCGCGAATAGGGATCGGCCGCGTCGAAACCGGCGCAGACCGCGTCGATGGCCAGGGCCTCGGCCGCGGTCGAGGCGAACACGGTCACGCAGTCCAGCGTGCGGCAGGCCGGCACGAGGCCGCGGCTGCTCCAGCGGCCCTTGGTGGGCTTGAACCCGACCAGGTGGTTGAAGGCGGCCGGCACGCGGCCGGAGCCGGCGGTGTCGGTGCCGAGGGCGAAGGCGACGAGGCCCGCCGCCACGGCCACCGCCGATCCCGAACTGGAACCGCCGCTGACGTAGGCGCGGTTGTAGACCGCGCCGCAGGCGCCGTAGGGGCTGCGCGCCCCGACGAGGCCGGTGGCGAACTGGTCGAGGTTGGTCTTGCCGATCAGGATCGCGCCGGCGTCGATCAGGCGCTGGACGACCGGCGCGGTCTGCGTCGCCACATAGGCGAAGGCGGGGCAGGCGGCCGTGGTCGGCAGGCCGGCGACGTCGAGGTTGTCCTTCACCGCGAACGGGACCCCGGCCAGTGGCAGGCGTTCGCCGGCCATGATACGCGCGTCGACCGCGGCGGCGGCGGCCAGGACGTCGGCTTGCGGGACGCGCGTGATCCAGACCGCGGGCTGGATCACCTCGTAGTCGGCCGCCCGCGCCAGGGCCTCGTGGGCGACCTCGGCCGCGCGCAGAAGCCCGGCGCCGACGCCGGCGGCGATCGCGGTCAGGGAAAGACGGTCGAAGGCGGGCATGAGGCGCCGATTGTACGTCGTGCGGTGGCCCCCTCCACCGCTTTACGCAAGGGAGGGGGCTTTGGGCCCGCAGGCCGGAGGGGGCAGGGGGCGCCGGCGGCGCCCCACCGGTCAGAAGTTGACCGCGACCGTGCCGATGATCTGGCGCGGCGGAATGTACTGGTCCGACGTCTGGAAGACGCCGTACGGGTCGGTGTAGCGCGAGTTGATGCCGGCCTTGTCGCCGACGTTGGTCACGGCCAGCGACAGCTTGAAGTGCGGGTTCGGCGGCTGGTACTCGAAGTGCAGGTTGACGACCGTGTAGGCGGGCACCCGGTCTAGCGAGGGCTCGTTGAAGATCCGCGCCCACTCCTTGCCGCGGTAGACCACCTCGACGCGCGGGGTGAACGAGCCGTTGCCGACGTCGAACCGGTACGAGGCCGAGATCGAGCCGGACACGTTCGGCGTCGCCGGCGGCGAGTTGCCCTTGATGTCCTTGGCCGAGGCCGCCACGGCGGCCCAGCAGCCGGGGTTGTAGTAGGCGCCGTTGAACGCGCAGGGGCCGAAGAAGGGCAGGGAGTTGTTGCCGGTGAAGTTCGGCCCTTCGAGGAGGTCGGCCGCCGTGGAGTCCAGGGCCTTGTAGGAGCCGTGCACCTCGCCCTTTTCCAGGGCCAGGCTCGCGTCGATGTGCAGGCGGCCCTCGGCGCCGACGTAGGAGGCTTCGAACTCGCCGCCCCAGTCGCGCACTTCCGGAATGTTCGAGATGCCGCCGTCGAACGGCACCGGATCGGTCTCGATGTACTGGAAGTTCTTGTGGATGTAGTAGAACGCGGCGGCGTTGAACCGCAGCGCGCGGCCGAGGAACAGGTTCTTGGAGCCGATCTCGAAGGCGAGGTTGGTCTCCGGCTTGAAGACCTTCGGGATCAGGTACTGGCCGTAGCTGCCGTTGACCCCGCCGGGTTTATAGCCGCGCGCGGCGCTGAAGTAGATCAGGTTGTCCGGCGTCAGGTCGTAATCGGCCTCGGCCCGCCAGGTGGCGACCACGTTCCACGACTTGTTGGTCACGTCGTTGACCGCGAAGGCCGAGAAGTTGTGGCTGGGGTCGATGTTGTAGTCGGCGTTGATCCGCGCGCCCCCGGTGAGCCGGAAGCTGTCGCTGACGTGCCAGGTGCCCTGGGCGAACGCCGAGTACGACTGGTGCGAGGCGTGGCTGTCGTTGCCGTAGTTCAGGTTGCCCGGCTGGTGGCCGGCGAAGGCCGGACCCTGCTCGACGTCGGGCGGGATGCTCAGCACCGGCGGCGGCGCGAAGTCGCCGAACTCGGCCACGAACTGGTGGCTGCGCTGGTTCAGGTAGAAGGCGCCGACCACCCAGTCGAGCGGACCGCCCGGATGGGAGACCAGGTCGATTTCCTGGGTGAAGTTGCCGACCCAGGTGTTCCAGGCGGCGATGTGGTCGTAGCGGCCGAGCGTGGCGAAGTCGGAGCGGTCGCCGTCCTCCTGCTGCACGTGGTCGAGCACCTGGTAGGCGGTCACCGAGCGCACCTGGAACCACGGCAGGTCCCACTGGGCGTTGACGTGGTAGAGCTGGGTCGTGAGCCGGAAGAGGCTCGGATAGTCCTGGCTCACCACCCGCGGATCGGGGTTGGGATCGAGGATGTTCTTCTGCGCATCGCCGTTCTGGCTGGCGTGGTACCACTGGCCGGTGGCCGTCAGCTGGAAGTTGTCGGTGGGCTTCCACAGCACCGCCAGCTTGCCGCTGATGTCGTGCGCCTCGTCGAGGTAGAAGTTCGGGATGTCCGTGTTCCGGGTGAAGCCGGAGTGGTCGTACTTCTGGGCCGAGGCGCGGATGGCGAAGTGGTCGCCGGCCGGGATGTTGATCTCGGCGCGCTCGCGCATGAGGTTGTAGCTGCCGGCGCTGAAGTCCCCCGAGCCGCTGAACTCATGCAGCTGCGGCTGCTTGGTGTTCAGGATCAGCGCCCCGCCGATCGAGCTCTGGCCGTAGAGGGCGCCCTGGGGCCCGCGCAGCACCTCGATGTGGTCGATGTCGAACAGCGACTGGTCGAGCGCGACGGTGTTGGCGATGTAGACCCCGTCGATGAAGAACGACACGCCTGGCGTCGTCGTCAGGGAGTTCTCCGGCGTCTCCGAGCCGACGCCGCGGATCGTCACCAGGTTCTCGAAGCCCGAGGCCTTGGTGATCTCCAGCGACGGCACGATGCCGTTCAGGCCGGCCACGTTCATGGTCGCCGACTTGTCGAGGTTGGCCGCCGTCACGGCCGTGACGGCCAGCGCCGACTTCTGGATGTCGACCGAGCGCCGCTCGGCGGTGACGATCAGCTGCTCGACGGTGGTCTCGTCGGCGGCGCCGGCGGCCGTCGCCGTAGCCGCGTCTGCGGCGTGGGCAAGCGACGGCGCGGCCGCGCCGAGGGCGACCAGGTATGTGGTTGCGATCAGATTGCGTCGCAGACGCAGCTTCGAATTCGTCATGACCCCTGCTCTGTTCTGGCGGCTAGTCGTTTGGTTCAACTAACGGACTCACACCTTACCCGTCGGTGAGCGGACGTCGGCCCCCCAGCCTTTCAGGTCGCCGCGATTCCACGGCCTTTCGCCTGGAAATTAATCGCTCAACGGCCAAGATTGTCAAATTGTCGGCAGGTGGCCATGGTTTCGCCGACGTGGAGTGTTGCGCCGAAAGCACAAATATGCGCGCCAGGATTGAATTGGCCCGGTCCGGACGCCAAGGTTCTGCAAATTTTACTTAAGAACAATGATCCGGTTCTGCTGGATTGTTCCAGACAGCGGAACTTACTTGATCTGAACTTGCCGCGCAGGACCGGGCCGGGCAGTCGTCGTTCAGAAGTACGGCCGCGTCAGGCCGGAGCCTTGGCCTTGCCCCAGACCTCACGCGCCTTCTCGAAGACGCCCTGGTCGAAGGAATACTCGATGGTGTTGCCGTCCGGATCCTTCAGGAAGCAGATGTAGCCGATCTGCTTGGGCATCTGCATCGGACCGAAGGCCAGGCACCCTTCGGCCTTGCCGCGCGCGGCCATCTCGTCGACGGCCTCCTTGGAAGGCAGCTCGATGCCGATGTGGGCGAACGGGCCCATCGGCGGGTGGACCGCCGGGGCGAAGGGGTCGTGGCCGGGATAGAACTGGCCGAGCACCAGGATGAACGGCGAGTCGGCCTGGGTGCTGTCGCCGAGCCAGGCGTTCTTGCCGTCGTCGTCCTCGCCGCGGGCGAGCAGCGTCAGGTGCGTGTGCTTCTCGTACCAGGCGATCGAGGCGTCGATGTCCTTCACGGCGAAGGCGATGTGGGTCCAGGTGGACCGCTTCGGACCGACGGAGTGGACGGGCTGCTGCGACATCGGACTTACCCCCTTCGCGGGCTCTTCATTGACACACCCCGCCAGCCGCCGACGCTAACAGCGGCGCGGCGAGGCGACTTGCCCATAGGCGCACGATCGTTTGCCGGTGCGCTCACGCCGGTCCCAGGGTCGGGAACTTGCCGCGGTGGTAGAGCAGCGGCGTGGCTTCGGGGGCGATGTGGGTGCGAACGCCGCGGCCGATGGCGACCAGGTGGTCGCCGGCCATGTGCAGGTCCTGCAGCACGCAGTCGACGAACACCGGCGCGGCGTCCAGCTGCGGCGCGCCGCCCGGGGCCGCGCGCCAGGCGAACTCGGAGAAGCGGTCGGTCAGAGGCTCGCGGGCGAAGCGCAGGGCGACGCCGCGGCAGTCGGCGCCCAGGATGTTGACGCCGAACACCTTGGAGCGCTCGAACGCCTCGCGGATGGGATTCTTCAGGTCGAGGCAGATCAGCAGCAGCGGCGGGTCGAGCGAGACCGAGCAGAAGGCGTTGATCGTCGAGCCCACCGGCTCCTCGCCGTCCCAGGTGGTGACGATGGTCACGCCGGTCGGGAAATAGCCCATCGCGGCCCGCCATTCGGCGGCCGTCGGCGGCGACGTCACGGTCTGCAGGGTCATATCACCGGCCATGCGGTTCGGTTCGGAAGGCCCGTGCGGGCGATCAGGGCGAGGCCCGCCTGGCGCGCGTCGGCCAGCAGCTTCTCCTCGTCCATCGTGGTCGAGCGGCGGGCGTCCAGCACCTGGCGCCCGTCGATGAAGACGCTGTGCACGCCGTGCGGCGGGGCGGAAAGGGCGAGCTGGGCCGGGGCGTCGAACACCGGTCCCCACTCGGGAAGGTCGGTGTCGTGCAGCACGATGTCGGCCTTCTTGCCGGCCTCCAGCGAGCCGAGGTCGCGCTCCAGGCCCATGCCCTTGGCGCCGTTCAGCGTCGCCAGCTCCAGCATCAGGCCGGGCGGGAACAGGTCCTGGTCCTTGCGCGCGTCGCGGAACACGCTGCCCATCAGCCGCGCCGACGACAGGATGTCGGCGGCCACGCCGTCGGTGCCGAGGAAGACGTTGACGCCCTGATCGATCATCTCCGGGAAGAGGCCGATCTGCGACAGGCCGAAGCCGCCCTGGAAGGCGGCGTGGGCGCAGTGGATGGCGTTGGTCCCGGTGCGAGAGAGAGCGGCCAGCTCGCTGCGGTCGATGTCGGCGAGGTGGGTCAGGCAGACGTTCTCGCCCAGGACCCCGAGGTCTTCCAGGTGCTCGACCGGGCGGCGGTTGTAGGTGGCCAGGAACCATTCCGGGTCGCCGGCGCGCGGGCTCATGTGCGCCGAGACGCGCACGCCGTGCTCGTCGGCCAGCGCCTTGGCCGCCTTCCAGACGTCGTCCGAGTTGGTCGAGTGGCCGACCAGCACCGGCCAGGCGGCCAGCAGAGCCTCGCCGTCGTCGGGATAGCGCTCGATCTCGGACTGCAGCACCGCGATGGCCTCGGCCGAGGCCTTGGCCTGGGCTTCGGGGCCGGCATAGGAGCGGCCCTCGCCCCACTCGCCGACCCGGCCGCGGATGCCGGTCGAGGCCAGGCCCTCCATGGTCGCGTCGAGGTGCGAGACGGTGCCCGCTTCCAGGAAGCAGGTCGTGCCGTAGCGGATCATGGAGAGCGCCGCGACCTGGGCCGCGATCGCCTCGTCCTGCGGCGTCTGCGTCCGGAAGATCGGGATCACCCACTTCATCAGCTTGTCGGACCAGCTGTCGTCCGGCCCGCCGCGGGCGAAGCCGCGGGTCAGGGGGTCGGCGGTGATGTGGATGTGGCCGTCGACGAAGCCCGGCGTGGCGACGAAGCGGCGCCCGTCGAGGGTGCGCTTCGCGCGCACCGTCCGCTCCAGGTCGGCGCGCTTGCCGACCGCGGCGATGCGCGTTCCGGCGACGGCGATGGCGCCGTCGAGGATCACCTCGCGCCGGGCGTTCAGGGTGAGGATCGTGGCGCCGGCGATCAGCAGGTCGGCGTCGATGGGGGCGGCGGCTTCGGCGCTCATTCGGCGGGGCTCCCGACCGGGGCCGGCTCGGCGACGGCGTTCAGCCGCGGCGGGCGCAGGAACAGGGTGGCCAGGAACATGGCTACGGTGATCGCGCCGCAGAGGACGAACAGGCCCTCGAAGCTGCCCAGGGTGTCACGGGCCCAGCCGCCGAACGCGGGCCCGGCCGCGGCGACGGTGGAGAGCAGGCACATGATCGAGAACAGCTCCAGGTTCGGCTTCTTGCCGAAGTACTTCAGCAGCATGACGGTCGGCGGGGTGAACGACAGGCCGTAGCCGATGCCGACGCCGACCGCGAAGACGCTCATCAGGCCCCAGTCGCGGGCCTCGGCGAGGGCGAACTGGCCGATCGCCACCGCGCCCATGCAGATCAGCATCAGGGTCTTGGTCGAGACGCGCTCGCCCAGCCAGCCGCCGAGGACGGAGACCGCCACGCCGACGGCCGCCTCGATGCTGAGCATGAAGGCCGCGTCGCTCTTGGCGACGTTGTGCTCGATCAGGTGCTCGGCGCCGAAGGCGTGCGCCGTCGTGTTGATCAGCAGGTAGGTCGTGTAGACGCCGAAGATCACGTAGAACTGCGGCGTCATCAGCGCCCGGCGCACGGTCCAGTCCCTCAGCCCTTCGACGAGCTCGCCCGGTCCGACCTGTTCGGGGGCCGCGGTCTGGTGCGCGCTCTCGTCATGGCGCTTGGGCGTGGTCGCGATCGCGAACAGGCCGGCCACCGTCGACATGGCCACGAAAGCCCACCAGTAGGGCCGCCAGCCCCCGGTCAGCCCGTCGATGAGGACGTAGATCAGCGGACCGGCGACACCGCCCAGGGTGCCGATGGCGAAGTAGGCCCCGAGCGCCGTCGAGCGGTTCTTGAAGAGCTCGGTCAGGACGTGCGAGCCGGGCACCGTCGAGACCAGCGAGAAGGCGATCCCGATCAGGGTCGTGGCCGCCAAATAGCCCCACACCGACTGGGTCGTGGCCATGGTCCCGAAGCCGGCGAGCATGGTCACGAGGCCCGCGGCCATGGTCCCGCGCACGCCGATCCGGCGGATCAGAACCGCCGGCACGAAGCTCGCCAGGCCGCAGGCGACGCCCAGCAGGGTGTAGCCCAGTCCCGCCTGCTGCCAGTTCCACTTCAGCTCCGTCACCATCGACGGCAGCACGACGCCGAGCGACGAGAACGCCCCCGCCGAGATCACGAAATAGATCAGGCTCAGCGAGGCGAAGGCGAGCCAGCGCGAGGCCGGAGCGGCGGGGGCGGGGTTCAAGACGACGCTACTCGCGGGTGTAGTTGGCGGGGATCTGCGGGTCGGGGCCCGCCTTGCCCCAGAGCACGATCTCGTTGCCCCACGGGTCGCGGAAGGCGTGGTTGTAGCCGTTGAATTCCTTCCAGTAGTGATCCTTCCACAGCAGGGTGGCGCCGCGGTCGGTCGCCTTCTTCAGGATCTCCTCGTAGTCCTGGCCGTCGCCGACCAGGATCCAGATGCGCGCCTTGCGGCCTTCGCCGGCCAGGGTGCGCGGCTCGACGCCCTCCGGGTTGGGGTGCGGGCGGGCGTTGGCCGCGTTGAAGATGCCCAGGTGCAGGTTGCCGATCTCGCTCTCGGAGCCGTCCGGATTGATGAAGTTGCCGCCCGGCACCATGCGGTGGAAGACGCCGCGCGGACGCTCGTCGTCGCGCCAGCCGAACACCTCGGCGTAGAACTTGCCGGCCGCGGCCGGGTCGTCCGAGGCGAGGTCGACGAAGATCAGGGTGTTGGGGGTGGCCATCCTTGGGGCTCCTCTCGTTCTAGTTGGCGTACTCGGCCCGCTTGGGCGTGAAGACGTCGAGGTTCAGCACCGGCTCGTCGCCGACCACCACGCCCCAGTGGCGCGCGTTCGGCGGCACCACCAGCAGGCCGCCGGGGCCCAGGCGCGTGACGGTGTCCTCGATATGGAAGTCGATCTGCCCTTGCAGGATGTAGACGATCTGCTCGTGCGGATGGTCGTGCGGGCGCGGCTCGTGGCCGGGCTGCAGGCGGTTCAGCGACACGGTCGCGCCGTCGCCGGAGAAGGCCTTGCGCTCGACGCCCTCGCGCACCGGCTCCCAGGGCGTGGCGTTCCAGTCGATCGCGTGGATGTTCATCGCCTCATCCTCCCGTTCGTTGCGCTCTAAAGAGCCCCGTACCCGCCGCCGCCCGGCGTTTCCAGGACCACGTGGTCGCCGGGCTGCATCGTCATCTTCTTGCCTTCCGACATCGGCTTGCCGTTGACCAGGAAGCGGCCCGCGGCCCCGTCCTCGCCGCCGGCCAGGCCCTCGGGCCCGCGGTCGAGGCGGCTGGGCACCGCGTTCAGCAGCCACGGCTTGTCGGTGCGCATGTGGAAGGCGATCACCTGGCCGTCGCCGCCGGGCGAGCGGCCCTTGCCGCCGGAGCCCAGGCGCAGCTCGCGCCGGTCGAACACGATCGGCATCGAGGCTTCCAGGATCTCCACCGGCACGGCGGCGACGCCGGTCGGGTAGCAGGTGGCGCTGGGGCCGGGCTTGGTCAGGCGCGCGCCCATGCCGCCGGAGTAGTTGAACATCGACGAGGTGAAGGCCTCGCCGTCGGCGCGCCGGCCCTGGATCTGCACGGTCCAGACCGCGCCCGATCCTTCCGCGAGCACGCGGTCGGGGATCACCTGGTGCAGGGCCTTCAGGATCGGCATCGGCACGAACATGCCCACCACATGGCGGGCGTTCACCGGCGAGGGGTACTCGGCGTTGATGATCGAGCCCTTCGGCGCCTTGACCTTGATCGGCGCGAGCGAGCCGTGGTTGTTCGGCTGCTCGGGATTGAGGCAGCTGCGCACGGCGAAGGTCGAGTAGGCGTGGGTGTAGTTCATCACCACGTTGATGCCCATCGGGCTCGCGCCCGAGCTGCCCTCGAAGTCGATGGTGATCTCGCCGGCCTCGCTGTCGATGGTGACGGCCGTATGCAGGGTGATGATGTCGCCGCCGGGGACGTCGAAGCGGCTCTCGCCGTGCCAGGTCCCGGAGGGGAGGGCGCGGATCGCCTTGCGCGTCGCCGCTTCCGAGCGGCCGATGATCTCGTCGGCCAGGGTCTCGATGTCGGCCAGGCCCTGGCGCTTGCACAGCGCGATCAGCCGCTCGCCGCCGGCGCGGCCGGACGAGACCTGGGCGGCCAGGTCGCCGAACACGTGGTCGGGCGTGCGCACGTTCGAGCGGATGATGTCGTGCAGGGTCTCGTTCGGCTGGCCGGCCTCGTAGAGCTTCAGCGGCGGGATCCAGAGGCCTTCCTCGTGCACGTCCCGGGCGCCGGCGCCGATGCCGTAGCCGCCGATGTCGGTGTGGTGGATGGTCGAGCCGATGTAGCCGATCAGCCGGCCGTCCCAGAAGATCGGGCACAGCACGGTGATGTCGAAGAAGTGGCCGGCCCCCATCCACGGGTCGTTGCAGATGACGATGTCGCCGGGGACGAGCTTGCCCTCGAAGCGCCTGGCGAGCGCCAGGCCGGCCGCGGCCAGGGAGTTGATGTGCCCCGGCGTGCCGGTGTTGGCCTGGGCGACCATGCGCCCGCGCGCGTCGAAGAGGCCGCTGGCCAGGTCGCCCGCCTCGCGCACGATCGGCGAGAAGGCGATGCGCTGCAGCGCCTTGGCCTGCTCGGAGACGATGCCGATCAGGTTCGACCAGAGGATTTCGAGTTCGATGCCGTCCATGGTCACGGCTCCTTACGCTTGGCCACGAGGCAGCCGATGTCGTCGACGGTGGCGGTCCAGCCGGGCGGCAGCACGATGGTGGTCTCGCGCTCCTCGACCAGCGCCGGACCGGTGACGGTCTGGCCGCGGACCAAGGTCGGCCGGGCGTAGACCTTCGCCTTGCCGGCGGCAGACCAGAGCGGCGAGTCGATCTCGCGCACCGGCTGGCCGGGCGCGCCTTCGGGAGCCTTGGCGCCCTGGATCTTGTCCTCCGGGCCCTGGGCGGTCAGGCGCCAGCTCACCACCTCGATCGGCACGTGCGAGGGGTTGACCCCGTACTGGGCGAAGTAGGCGTCTTCGAACACCTTGCGGATGGCCAGGGCGTCGCGCGCCTTGATCGGATCGCCCTCGAAGGTCACGCCGACCTCGTTCTGCTGGCCGGTGTAGCGCAGGTCGGCGCCGAGCTTCAGGCGCGCGGCTTCCGGCGGCGTGCCGGCCTCGGCCAGGGCCTCGGCGGCCTCGGCGCGCATGTCGGCCATCATGGCGTCGACCGCGTCCCAGTCGAGGCTGTCGAGCCGGGAAAGCGCGCTGCGCACCAG
>DASZQQ010000513.1:0-13982 GCA_035549595.1 Caulobacteraceae bacterium | reverse complement strand
AAGCCCAGGAACGGCCCCTGTTCGTGCGCGGCGATGATCGCGGCGACCTTTGCGGCGTCGGCGCCGCGGGCCTTGGCGATGCGGGCCGCCTGCAGGCGGGCGTAGGCCGGAGAGATGTCCGGATCGAGGCCCGAGGCCGAGGTCGTGACCGAATCGGCCGGCACGTCCTGCGAGCCCGTGAAGGCGCGCAGGGCTTCGGCGTCGCCCTTGATCCGCTTGGCGAGATCCGGGTTCAGCGGGCCGTAGTTCGAGCCCGACGAAGCCGAGGCGTCATAGCCGTTCGACCCGGCCGCGGACGGCCGCGGATGCAGGTACTCGGGCCGGGCGAACGGCTGGGCGATGAGCGACGAGCCGATCACATGGCCGGCCGGGTCGCGCACCAGGCTGCCGTTGGCCTGGGCCGGGAACGCCGCCTGGGCGATGCCGGTGACGGCCAGCGGATAGACGATCCCCAGCAGCACCGTGAAGACGATGGTGGAGACGAAGGCGGGGCGAAGTTCCGAGAGCATGATCTTTCAAGCCTCCTTCAGGCGAGGCCGATGGCGGTGATGATCAGGTCGACGATCTTGATGCCGATGAACGGCGCCACGATGCCGCCAAGACCGTAGATGGCGAGGTTGCGCGAGAGCAGCGCCCCGGCCCCGATCGGCCGGTACTTCACGCCGCGCAGGGCCAGCGGGATCAGGGCGACGATGATCAGGGCGTTGAAGATCACCGCCGACAGGATGGCGCTGTGCGGACTGGTCAGGCCCATGATGTTGAGCGCGCCGAGCGGCTTCAGCGAGACCACGAAGATCGCCGGGATGATGGCGAAATACTTGGCCACGTCGTTGGCGATCGAGAAGGTGGTCAGCGCGCCGCGGGTGATCAGCATCTGCTTGCCGACCTCGACGATCTCGATGAGCTTGGTCGGGTCTGAATCGAGGTCGACCATGTTGCCGGCCTCGCGGGCGGCCTGGGTGCCGGTCTGCATGGCGACGCCCACGTCCGCCTGGGCCAGGGCCGGGGCGTCGTTGGAGCCGTCGCCGCACATGGCGACCAGGCGCCCCTTGGACTGCTCCTCGCGGATCAGGCGCAGCTTGTCCTCTGGCGTGGCCTCGGCGAGGAAGTCGTCGACCCCCGCCTCCGAGGCGATCGCCGCGGCGGTGACCGGGTTGTCGCCGGTGATCATCACCGTGCGCAGGCCCATGCGGCGCAGGTCGGCGAAGCGCTCCTTCACGCCGGCCTTGACCACGTCCTTCAGGTGGATGACCCCGACGAGGGCGCCGTTGTGCGACACCGCCAGCGGCGTGCCGCCGGCGCGGGCGATGCGGTCGATGGCCGCGTTCAGCTCCGCGGGGACCTGGGCGGCGGGGATGTTCAGCTGCCGCAGGATCGCGTCCACCGCCCCCTTGCGCCAGCTGTCCTTGCCCGCGTCGAGGCCGGAGATTCGGGTCTGGGCGGTGAACGGCACCGGCTCGGCCCCGGTCGGCGGAACGCCGGTCAGGCCGTTCTCGAGCGCCAGGTCGACGATCGAGCGCCCCTCAGGGGTCTCGTCGGCCAGCGAGGCCATCATCGCCGCTTCCATCGCCATGCGCGGGGTGACGCCTGGCGCAGGCAGGACCTCGGTGGCCATGCGGTTGCCGTGGGTGATGGTGCCGGTCTTGTCGAGCAGCAGGGTGTCGACGTCGCCCGAGGCCTCGACAGCGCGCCCGGAGGTGGCGAGCACGTTGACCTTCAGCAGCCGGTCCATGCCGGCGATGCCGATGGCCGACAACAGGCCGCCGATGGTCGTCGGGATCAGGCAGATGAAGAGCGCGCCCAGCAGGATCGGGTCGAGCGTGACGCCCGAGTACTGGCCGAAGCCCAGCAGGGTCGCCACGGCGATCAGGAACACCAGGGTCAGGCCCGCGAGCAGGACGGCGAGCGCGATCTCGTTCGGCGTCTTGCGCCGTTCGGCGCCCTCGACCATGGCGATCATGCGGTCGAGGAAGGTGTTGCCTGCGGCCGCGGTGATGCGGACCTTGATCCAGTCGGAGACCACGGTGGTGCCGCCGGTGACGGCCGAGCGGTCGCCGCCGGATTCGCGGATCACCGGCGCGGACTCGCCGGTGATGGCGGCCTCGTTGACCGAGGCGACGCCCTCGATGATCTCGCCGTCCGACGGGATCACGTCGCCGGCCTCGACCAGCACGACGTCGCCGGCGTTCAGCTTGTAGGCCGCCGTCGGAACCACGGTCCCGGCGGTCGGATCGACGATCAGCTTGGCCTTCACGTCCACGCGCTGGGCGCGCAGGGCGTCGGCGGCGGCCTTGCCGCGGCCCTCGGCGATGCTCTCGGCGAAGTTGGCGAACAGCACGGTGGCCCAGAGCCAGAGCGCGATCTGGACCGCGAACCAGGGGCTCTGGCCGGTCTGGAAGGCGGCGATCGCCGAGATCGTGGCGAGGACCGCGACGATCTCGGTGGCGAGGATCACCGGGTTGGACGCCAGGCGCCGCGGGTCGAGCTTGGCGAAGGACGCCCCGGCCGCCCTGGCCAGGATGGCCGAGGAGAAGGCCGTGCCGGCGACGGCGGACCGCCGCTGGGCGCCCAGGTGGAGGGTGGTGTCGGTCATGGCTTGAAGCAGCCTTTCTCGAAAGACTTCAGCGGGCCGCGACCTGGAGCACCTGGAAGTGCTCCACGATCGGGCCGAGCGCGAGGGCGGGGAAGAACTGCAGGCCGCCCATGATCAGGATCACGCCGGCGAGCAGGCCGACGAACAGCGGCCCGTCGGTCGGGAAGGTCCCGCCAGAGGCGGCCAGCTTAGGCTTGGCGGCGATGGAGCCGGCCATGGCCATCACGGGCACGATGTAGGCGAAGCGGCCGAGCAGCATCGCGATGCCGAGGGTCGTGTTCCAGTACGGAACGTTCGCGGAGAGGCCGGCGAAGGCGGAGCCGTTGTTGCCGGTCGCCGAGGAGTAGGCGTAGAGCGCCTCGGAGAGGCCGTGCGCCCCCGAGTTCTCCAGCCCCTTCAGGGCGATCGGCAGCACCAGGGCGACGGCCGAGAAGCCGAGGATCGACAGCGGCAGGATCAGCACCGCCAGCATGGCGAACTTGATCTCGCGCGCCTCGACCTTCTTGCCGAGGTACTCCGGCGTGCGGCCGACCATCAGGCCGGCGACGAAGACGGCGATCAGCGCCATCACGGCCATGCCGTAGAGGCCGGACCCGACGCCGCCCGGCAGGATCTCGCCGAGCTGGATCATGAACATCGCCATGCCCCCGCCCAGCGGCATCATGCTGTCGTGCATGGAATTGACGCCGCCATCGGAGGCGCCGGTGGTGGCCGCGGCCCAGACGGCCGTGGACGGCGCGCCGAAGCGGACCTCCTTGCCCTCCATGTTCACCGAGGCGTCGGCGTGTACGGCGCTCATCGCCGGCGGGCTTTGAGTCTCCGCCGCATAGATCACCGCCGCGGCGCCGAACACGAAGAGGGCCATGACCGCCACCAGCGCCCTCGCCTCCTTTCGCGCCAGGGCGACGCGGCCGAAGGCGACCACGCAGGCGTAGCCCAGCGTGTTCATGGTCACGATCTCGATCAGGTTCGTGAGCCAGTTCGGGTTCTCGAACGGGTGCGCGGAGTTGGCGTTGAAGATGCCGCCGCCGTTGGTGCCCAGCTGCTTGATCGCTTCCTGGCTGGCGGTGGGATAGAGGGAGATGGTCTGCTTGCCGCCCTCGACGCCAACGGCCGCGGCGTTCGCGGCCAGGGTCTGCGGCTCGCCCGCGGCGACGTAGACGACCGCCAGGACCAGCGAGATCGGCAGGAGGACGTAGAGGCTGATCCGGGTCAGGTCGACCCAGAAGTTGCCAAGGCCCTCGCCGCGGTTGGCCGCGAAGGCCCGCGCCAGCGCCGCCGCGATGGCGATGCCGGCGGCCGCGGAGAGGAAGTTGTGGCTGGTCAGCCCGGCCATCTGCGAGAAGGTCGAGAGCGTCGTCTCGGGCACGTAGCTCTGCCAGTTCGTGTTGGTCACGAAGCTGACCGCCGTGTTGAACGCCAGGTCCGGGCTCGCGCCGGCGAAGTGCTGCGGGTTGAGCGGCAGCACGTTCTGGAAGCGCAGGATCAGGTACAGCACCACGAAGCTGGCGATCGAGAACGCCAGCACGCTCATGGCGTAGACGAGCCAGTTCTGGCTCTTGTTCGGGTCCACGCCGAAAGCCCGGTAGGAGACCTGCTCCACCGGCTTCAGCACCGGGTCCAGCCAGGTGCTCTCGCGCTGCCAGACGCGCGCCAGATAGTGCCCCAGCGGCCAGGCCAGGGCGACCGAAAGACCGATCGTGAAGACGATTTCGGCCCAGCCTCGCAGGTCCATCGCGAGGTCTCCTTTGTCGAAAGGGGTCAGAATTTCTCGGGCCGCAGCAGGGCGACGATCATGTAGATCGCCACGCCCAGGGCGGCGGCGGCGTAGATCAGCTGGATCAGCATCGGTCAGATCCTCCGCAGGCCGACGGCGTAGAGGCCGAACAGCCCCAGCACGCCGCAGCCGAGGGCGATGAAGATCAGGTCTTTGAGCCAGTCGGGCATGCCGAGCTCCAGTTCGTGAACGGCTCGCGGGAAGCAGAGCCGGAATTGAGCTTCGAAGATCACTGCCGGCCGGAGGGCCGTGAAAGCTTGACCGCAACGATGAGCCCCCGACGAAAACAGGTCTCGCCGGGGCCATCGCCGGACGCGCCGCAGCGCGCGCAGTGATTAACGTCGCCTTACCGGGCCATCTTCGCCTTGAGCGAGGTCAAGGGTCAGCGGCGAAGCCGGCGCGCCGGCATAAGAACCGCGTAAGGGAAGCCTGGCCGTTCAGCGGCCGTCGTCGTTGCTCGCCTCCGCCTCGCGCGCCAGGCGCAGCGTCCGGGCCGCGTTCAGGAACCGCGACAGCGCCGGGTCGTGCGACCTGGGCCGCCAGACGGCGTGGAAGTCAAGCGCACGGACCGGCGGCGCCAGCGGCCTGCAGACGACGCCCGGATGGACGTCGCCCGTGCAGGCGCCGGTCACCAGGGCGACGCCGAACTCCAGGCCGACGAGGCCGAGCAGGGTCTCGCGCTCCACCTCGATGGGCGCCGCGCAGGCGGTCCAGGCCGGGTTCAGCCGTTCGATCAGGTCGAGGCTGACATCGCGTTCGTGCGCGCCGACGGCGACCAGGATCCGCTCGCCCTGCAGGGCGGACGGCATGATCTCGGGCTCGCGCGCCAGGATGTGGCGCTCGGGCACGGCGAGCATCAGCGGATCGCGCCACAACACCTCATGCTCGAGGCCGCGCCAGTCGCGCCGCTCGGGCGCCAGGGCGAGGTCGAGCTCGCCCCGGCGCACGCCGGCGACGACCGCATCGGGCCGGCCCTCGACGAAGGCCATGGAGGGCGCGTCGGGCCGGTGACGCACGGTCTCGATGAGATCGTGCAGGTAGCCGGCGCTCAGCGACGAACACAGGCCGATGCGCAGGTCCGGACGGCGCTCGGCGAATCCGGGAAACGGATCGCCCGTCTCCCGGAACGCCATCGCCGCAGCCACGGCCTCGAGGCCATAAGCGCTCGGGAAGCGCATCTCAGGCCGCCCGCAGGCGGCCGTCGACGCCGGCGAGCCGCGCGACGTGGACGGTGCGGCCCCGGTCGGCCACGACGTGCTCGATCGCGAATCCGCGGTCTTCGAGCACGCCGGCATAGCCGCCGGGCAGGTCGTCGCCGCCCGACGCCTGGACGATCAGGAGTCCGTCCGGGCGGACGCATTCGCCGGTGGCGAGCATGTCGGCCAGTTCCTTCGGGCCGCAGGCGTGCGGCACGAGCAGAACGTCCGCGGGCTCGCGGCACTTCCCGACGATCGAGGCGTGGGAATAGACCGCGCCGATGTAGCCGTGGCGGTTGAGCCAGATCATCGCGGCCAGGCCGGCTGGGCCGGTCACCCGGACGAGGCTGTCGCGGGCCACCCGGGCGCGGTCGAGGACGCGGCCCAGGGCGGCGCCATCGCCGCCGAGAGGCTGTGCGGGTTGGAAGGCATGAACGGTCATCGAAGCACACACTTCAGACAAGAGGCGCCGCCGGACGGGGCTTGCTTGCGAGGCGGGACGTCCGGCGGCCAGTTGCGAGGGAAGATGGTCCCGGTCGCATAAGGTCGCGATGTGATCCGGAGCCCCCGGCATAAGGATCGGGTAAGCGAGGGCCGTAATCGCCGTCGCAAACCCTTTCGCCCTTATGGGATTTTGATGATTTCGGGACCGGAACTCGCTCGAAGCACTACGCGTGATGGCTTATCAACAGCACCCGAGGCGTTGCGCTTCTTGGGTCTTGCAGCCCGGCGCGATGCGACGATTGGAAACGTACGATGGACATTTCCTCCGGCCTTGGCGCGATCGTGTCGCTGGGCCTGATGTGCGGCTCGGCTTTCCTGGCCCAGGCCGCCTGCTTCAAGGCCGTCGAGCTGATCGGTCGCCGGCGCCGCAGGGCGCCGGACGGCGTCGCTGCGGCGGCTTCCACTCAACGCCCCTGACAACTCAGGAGCATCCCGAGGGTCGACCTGGCTCGAAGCCAGGCGCTAAATCGCTTCGGCCGGCACGCGGCCGAGACGGACGCAAGTCATGTCGACAGACCTTACCCGCCCCCTTCACACCGAACGGGACCTGGCCCCCGCCACCGAGCCCCGCGCCTGGCTCGGCTATGCCGTCGCCCTGGCGCTGGTCGCCGCCGCGACGGTGGTCGCCTTCGTCGTCGACCACCTGATCCGCACGCCGAACCTGTCGCTGATCTACGTGCTGCCCGTCGTGATCGCGGCGCTCAGCTTCGGCTTCGGGCCGTCGCTGGTGGCGGCCGTGGCCAGCGTCTTGGTGGTCGACCTGCTGTTCATCGAGCCGCGCTACACCCTGACGGTCGCCAGCCCGAACGACGTCATGGCGCTGGCGCTGCTGCTGGTCATCGCCGCCCTGGTCAGCACGGTCGGCGCCCAGTCGCGGCGCAGGGCGCTGCAGGCGCAGGCGGCGGCCGATCAGGCCGAGGCGCTGTCGGCCCTGGCGCATGTGGTGATCTCGGAGGCCCCGAGGGCGGAGGTGCTGCGTGCTGCGGCCGACGCCCTGTCGCAGATCTTCGGCGCCGTCCCCGCGGTGGTGCTGGTGGAAGCCGCGGGAGGCGGCCTGCAGACCGCCGCCGCCGCCGCCGGGGCGCGGCTGTCCCCGGCCGACCAGGAGGCCTCGCGCGCGGCCCTGGAGAGCGGCCGCCCGACGCGGGCCGACGCCTATCCCGTCGAGCAGGCCGAGTTCGACTTCTGGCCGGTGATGGGCCCGGCCGGCGCGCGCTGCGTGCTGGGCGTGCGCTTCCCCGGCGGCGACAAGGACCGGCCGGAACACCCGGACCGGGTCGCCGAGGTCGTCGGCGCCTATGTGGCGACGGCGCTGAAGCGCACGGACTGACGCCTCGTCAATGCGGGCCAGCGAGGACGAGGCCGGCGATCAGGGCGAACGCCCCGACGGCGATCGCGACGCCGATCGCCATGTCCCTCCAGAAAGTCTTGTTCATTGATGGCAGGCCCCACTCGCCCCCGTCGCCAGGCGGCGCGGACCGGTCCTGTCATCGCGCGTCGGGGCGTAAACTTTCCATGGGGGCTGGCAGGCGCGCGAATAAGCATCGTGGCCCGGTCCGGACGAAGGGACACGATGCCGGAGGCATCATGTCCCCGACGCGGAGGGCGCAGCCGCGAGGGGACTTGATCCCGAAGGGTTCATGTCCCCTTCCAGTCGGGCTCAGGGCTTGGCCGCGGCTTCGCGCCAGTCGGCGGCGGTGGCGGAGTAGAGGCGGACGATGTCCATCATCCGCTGGCCCTCGGCCTCGACGCGGGCGCGGCGGGCTTCGTTGAGGCGCCTCTGGGCGGCGACCACCGGCAGCAGGGCGCCGCCGCCGAGCCGGTAGGCGGCGCGGTTGTCGTTCAGGCTGGACTGCGCCGCCCGTTCGGCAAGGCGCAGGGCCTTCAGCCGCTCGTCGTCGTTGGCGATCGCGCTCATCACGTCCGAGACCTGGGTGAATGCAGTCAGCACGGTCTGGCGGTAGCGGGCGAGCGAGGCGCGGGCCGCAGCCTCGGCCGCGCGCTTGTCGGCGCGCAGCTGGCCGCCGTTGTAGATCGGCGCGGCGAGGCCGGCGCCCAGGCTGTAGCCGGAGGTGTTCCAGGAGAACAGCTTGTCGGGCGACAGGGCGCTCTGGGTGAGGTTGGCGGAGAGCCGGACGTCCGGATAGAGCCGGGCCGTGGCGACGCCGATGTCGGCGGTGGCCGCATGCACGTCGGCCTCGGCGGCCAGGATGTCCGGGCGCCGGCGCACCAGTTCGGAGGGCAGGCTGACGGGGACCTCCGCCGGCGGCGTCAGACGTTCGAATTCGAAGTCCGGGGCGGCCCACTCGGCCGGCGACTTGCCGACCAGCAGGGCCAGGGCATGGCGCGCCTCGGCAAGCTGCTGCTCCAGCGGGGCGATCTGGGCCTGGTCCTGGGCGAGCTGGGCCGTGCCCGTGGCGACCGCCGCCGGCGCCTCGCCGCCGGCCGCTTCGGCGGCGTCGACGATGTCGATGTTGCGCTGGTCGTCGGCGACGATCTCGCGCGCGACGGCGATCTGGGCGCGCAGCGAGGCGATCCGCATCGCCTGCAGGGCGACGTTGCCGGTAACGGTCAGGTAGGCCGCGTCGGCGCGGCGGGACAGGGCCTCGGTCCGGGCGTTGGCGCCCTCGACCTGGCGCCGGCCGCCGCCGAACAGATCGAGGTCGTAGCTGACCACGCCGCCGATCGAATAGAGGCTGATGGTCGGGTTCGGAAAGCCGCTGAAGCCGAACGACGAGACGTTGATGCGCTCGCGCTGGGCGCCGGCGTTCAGGTCCACCTTGGGCTTCAGGCTGCCCGCGACACCGGCGGCCTGGGCCTCGGCGCGGGCGAGGTTGGCGTCGGCCTCGGCCACGGTCTGGTTGCCGGCCAGGGCCTCGGTCATGACCTGGTCCAGGGCCGGATCGCCGAACGCGCGCCACCAGGCGCCGGCCGCCCGCTGGTCGGGCGCGAGGCGGGCCTCGGCGGGGGCCTTGTCGCCGGCCATGGCGTAGCCGGCGTCCGCGGACGCGGCCGGACGCTGGAAGTTCGGCCCGACCGTCGTGCAGCCGGCCAGCACCGTCGCGCACGAGATGAGCAGGGCGAGACGGCTATTCGACCGCGGCACTGGCGACCTCCGAAGACGGGCTGCGCGCCGAGCGCATCAGGACCACCAGCGGCATCACGGCCAGGGTCATGAAGAACATCAGCTTGAAGTCGTCGATGAAGCCCACCATCGACGCCTGACGGGTCACCTCGCCGTTCAGCGCCTGGACGCCGGCGGCGGTGTGCGGATTGAAAACGCTCGGCAAGGCCCGCACCTCGGGCCGGTTCGGCTGGAGCATCTCGGCCGACGTCGAGTGGACGACGGCGCTGTTCGAGGTCCACAGCGCCTGCATCACCGAGATGCCGATGCTGGAGCCGAGGTTGCGCGTGAGTGTGTACACCGCCGCGCCCTCCGGGCGATGCTCGCCGGCCAGCGTCGAGAAGGCGGTCACGCTGAGCGGTGTGAACAGCAGGCCGACGCCGACGCCCTGGGCGAAACCGACCCAGACGACCTCCATGGCGCTGGTGTCGAGGCTCCAGTGCGTCATCATCCACATCGCCCAGGCGTTCAGGATCAGGCCGACCGTGAGCAGGATGCGGGTGTCGACGCGGCTGATCGCCTGGCCGACGACGAACATCGCCACCAGCGAGCCGACGCCGCGCGGCATGGTGACGAGGCCGCTGTCGAGCACCGGATAGCCCATCAGGTTCTGCAGCATCGGCGGCAGCAGCGCCATGGTGGCGAACAGGAACAGGCCGACGAAGAAGCCGAACACGGTGGCGACCACGAAGTTGCGGTCGAGCGCCAGGTCGCGGTGGAAGAACGGGTGCTTGGCGCTGAGCGTCTGGATCATGAACACCCAGAAGGCGGTCCCGCCGGCGATGGCGTAGGTCCAGATCTCGCGCGAGGTGAACCAGTCGGCCTCGGGGCCGCGGTCCAGCATCAGCTGCATCGAGGCGATGAACACGGTCAGGGCGCCGAAGCCCAGGAAGTCGAATGGCCTGGTCTGGCCGCCCTGGTCGTCGTCCATGAAGGTGAAGACGCCGAGCGCCGCCAGGATGCCGACCGGCAGGTTTATGTAGAACACCCAGCGCCAGGAGAGGTTGTCGGTCAGCCAGCCGCCGAGCGCCGGGCCCAGGATCGGCCCCAGGATCGCGCCCATGCCCCAGATGGCCATCACCTGGCCGATCATGCGGGGCGGATAGATGTCGAGCACCGTCGCCTGCGAAAGCGGGATCAGCGAGGCGCCGCAGGCGCCCTGGACGAGCCGGAAGAGGACGATCTCCGGCAGGCTGGTGGCGATGCCGCACAGCATCGAGGCGATGGTGAAGCCGACGATCGAGACCAGGAAGATCAGCTTGCGGCCCAGCTTCACCGACAGCCAGCCGGTCAGAGGCGTCATGATCGCCGTGGCGACGATGTAGGAGGTCAGGACCCAGGTGATCTGGTCCTGGGAGGCCGAGATCGAGCCCTGCATGTGCGGCAGGGCGACGTTGGCGATGGTGGAATCGAGCGAGTACATCACCGCGGCCATCATCAGGCAGACGGTGATCGGCACACGGTTGGCGATGTCCTTGGCGCTCGCCACGGGACCCCTAGCTCCCGGACGCCACCCGACGCGGCGCCTCGGGACGGACGTCGACGGTGACCTTGGCCGAAAGGCCGGCCCGCCCGGCCATCTCCGGCGGGGTCTTGTCGAAGGCGATGCGCACCGGCAGGCGCTGGACCACCTTGACCCAGTTGCCGGTGCCGTTCTGGGCCGGCAGCACGGAGAAGGCCGCGCCGGTGCCGGGGCTGAAGCTGGCCACATGGCCGCGTATCGCCTCGTCGCCATAGGCGTCGATGTGGATCGAGGCGGGCTGTCCGACACGCATCTTCGCCAGCTGGCTTTCCTTGAAGTTGGCCTCGATCCAGGGCTCGCCGGACAGGAGCCAGAACAGGGTCTGGGACGCATTCACATAGGCGCCCACCTGCAGCTGGTCGACCCGGGTGACGATCCCGTCCTGCGGCGCGATCACCACGGTGTGGGCGAGATTGAGCCTGGCCGTCTTGATCGCGGCCTGGGCCTGCAGCACCGACGGCGGGGCGCCGACGCCGCCCGTGCCGAGGTTGGCCTCTGCGGTCGCCAGCTGCTGGCGCGCGGTCGCCACCTGCTGATGGGCGAGCTGGGCGTTATGCTCGGCCTCGGAGGCCTGCTGCGCCGAGGACACGCCGGCCTGGACCAGGGCCTTCTGCCGCGCCGCTTCCTTGACCGCATAGGCCTCGGTCTGCAGCGCGGTCTGGACCGCCACCCGGGCCTGGTCGGCCTGGGCGCGCAGGGCGGAGAGCTGGACGTTGGCCGAGCCGAGCTGGGCGGTGGCCCGGTCGAGGTCGGCGGTGATGTCGACCGGATCGAGCTTGAAGAGGACCTGGCCGGCCTTGACGTGCTGGTTCTCGCGCACGTCGATCTCGATCACCCGGCCGGAGATGCTGGTGCTGATCGGCGCCTTGGCGACCTGGACATAGGCGTCGTCGGTCTCCTCGGTCTTGCCGCTGTTCAGCATGAACCAGACCACGGCGCCCAGGATCAGAACCGGGCCGCCGATCATCAGCGGCCAGCGCCAGCGCCGCCAGAATCCGTCCGTTTGCCGCCCCGCTTCGCTCACGCCGAAGCCATCCTTCACGTTTCGGTTGAAAGCGGCGCTCACTGAAAGAGAGCGTCGCGCAGGCTTGCACCTATGATGCGCCGCGGCATGATGGAAATGATATGTCGTCAAGGCGGGAATGAATTCCATGCATTCACAGACCCTCGACCTCAATCTGCTCAAGGTGTTCGACGCCCTCCTGGAGGAACGCAGCGTCACCCGGGCCGGCGCGCGCCTGGGCCTGACCCAGTCGGCCGTCAGCCACGCCTTGAATCGCTTGAGGTATTCGCTGGGCGACGACCTCTTCCTGCGGGACTCGCGCGGCATGACGCCGACGCCGCGCGCCATGGAGATCGGCCCGCGCCTGCGCGCCGCGCTCGACGCCCTGCAGGCGGCGGTGACGCCGGTGACCTTCGATCCCGCGACCTCCGACCGCAGCTTCAGCGTGGTGGCCGGCGCCTACGCCTGCGCCGTCCTGGTCCCGAGCCTCGTCTCGCGCATGAGCGAGACCGCGCCGCGCACGCGCCTTGAGATCGGCGAGGTCACGCCCAGCCTCGTCGACGACGTCGACTCCGGCCGCGTCGACTTCGTGATCGCGGGCTTCGAGAGCGTGCCCGACCGCTTCGTCCAGGAGCTGCTGCTGGCCGAGCAGCTGGCCTGGATCGTCCGCACCGGCCATCCGCTGACCGAGGGCCCGGTGAGCCTCGCCGACCTCCTGCGCACGCCGCACGTGCTGGTGGCGAGCCGGCGACCGCCGTTCATCCAGTCGCCGGGCCGCGGCGCGCTCGTCATGCGCTCCACCTACGAGGACCGCGGCGCTTTCGAGAGCGAGGTCGCCAAGCGCGGCCTGGAGCGGCGCATCGGCGTCAGCGTGCCGGACACCTACGCCGCCCTCGCCATCGTCGCGCGCTCGGATATGGCCGCCCTGATCCCCCGGCGCCTGGCCCTGCTGTCGGCCCAGGGCGGGCGCCTGCAGCTGATCGACCCGCCCTACGAGTCCCCCGCCGTAGAGATCACCCTGCTCTACCGCCGCGACCGCCTGGAGGACCCGGCCATCGCCTGGATGCGCGAACTGATGCTCGAGGTGGCCAAGGAACTGTGATCCCGGGGACATGATCCCTGCCGCAGGCAGGGTTCGTGTCCCCTCGTTTTCGATCTGAGCGTCTCGCTGGAGGGGACACGTTCCTGCCGGAACATGTCCCCGGCGCCTAGAACTTCAGGCGCAGCGACGTCTGCAGCACGGTCTGCGCCTGGTCGGGGGCGAGGCCGGCGAGGGTGCGGGACGGGCGGTGGCTCCAGACGTGCAGGGCCTCGAAGCGCAGGTCGGCGTGCTCGCCCAGCGGGCGGCGGTACGCGCCGGTCAGGGCCCAGCCGTGCTCGTCGTTGTTGTCGGCGACGACGAGGCTGTGGTCGGTGACGGCGAAGAGGTCGAGGCGTCCGGTCAGGGTCCCGGCGCCGATGTCCTGGGAAACGAGGCCGTAGGCGGCCCTGAAGCCGACGTCGGCGAAGAGGCCGTGGGCGGTCGGGTAGCCATCCGAGGTGTGGCCGAAGAGTGCCTGGGCCAGGACCCGCGTGTGCGGACCGGCCTTCCAGTCGAGGCCGACGTCGGTGAACTGCGTGTCCCACGCCCACTGCGGGCCTGAGGTCACGCCGGTGCGATCGCCGCGGTTCTCGTAGTGGAAGGCGTTCAGCGCCAGGTTCCCGGCCGGCCGCCACTCCAGGCGGGCATACCAGCCGACGCGGCCGTCGATCTCGACCGAGGTGTAGCTCTCGTCGCCCTGGACGCCTTGGGCGAAGGCGCTGAGCGGCGGCAGGTCGAAGGCGCCGCGGGCCGTGGACTGGATGTCGTGCAGCGCCCAGCCACGATAGGTCAGCAGGGTGCCGGAGGTGTCGTCGTAGGCGAAGACGGCGCCGGTCAGGCCCACCTGCCGGCCCCCGAAGTCGTGCTCCACGCTCGCCTCCCCGCCCAGGACCTTCACCTCCTCGCCGACCCAGCTGTTGATGGCCGAGGGCGTGATCGTGTTGGTCAGACCCCAGACCGGAGCGTCGTGCTCGAGCGAGACCGGCGGGTAGAAGAGGCCCGCCCGGGCGGAAAAGCGCGTCGCCGAGCGCGGCACGGGCTTGTACTGCACATAGGCCTGGGCGAAGTCGACCGGCTGCTCCTGGCGTGGCCGCGCGACGACGTCGACCACCGCGCTCCACTCCCAGTTCAGGCGTGGCTTCCACTCCAGCGCCGCCTCGGCGATCTCGGGATGGGCGCGCC
>DASZQQ010000512.1:0-3057 GCA_035549595.1 Caulobacteraceae bacterium | reverse complement strand
TACTTCTTCGCCGTCGCCCCGCCGGTCTTCGCCAGCACCATCGTGATCGCCGCCGTCAGCGTCGTCTTGCCATGGTCCACGTGACCAATCGTGCCGATGTTGCAGTGCGGCTTGTTACGTTCGAACTTTTCCTTGGCCATCGTCTTACCTTTGCGGGGTCCGGTCGGCGTCGCGCCGGGTGATTGTCGGTTGATCTGGAGCGGGTAGCGGGAATCGAACCCGCATCCTCAGCTTGGAAGGCTGCTGCACTACCATTGTGCTATACCCGCGCGCCGGGCGGGCGCTTGAAGCTCTCCTTGCCTGTCTTCGGGTTCCAAAGCCGCGGGGAGGAGCCTTTTCGAGAGCCGCGTGGTGGGGGAAGTAGGACTCGAACCTACGAAGGCGTACGCCAGCGGATTTACAGTCCGCCCCCTTTGCCGCTCGGGACATTCCCCCGCGCGCGCTCTCAAAGGCCCGATCCCGGCGCCGCAGGACGGAAGCGGCCCCTTGAAGGACCGTCTCCGCCGAACGAAAAGCCTTCCGCACCTTGCGCCCGGCAGGCCGGGAATGGACGGTCGGCCCCGCTGGGCCCCAAATCGGAGCGCGTCTTATAGTGACCTCGCATCGGCAACGCAACGACCGGCGGAAGGGTCCGGGCGATCGTCCGAAGGAAGGCTCCCGCGGGCCTCGCGCGCATGCGCCGCGGGGCGCGGAATCCCCGGCCCAGGACTGGATCTGGGGCGTCCACGCCGTGCTCGCCGCCCTCGCCAACCCGCAGCGCCAGATGATCCGCCGCCTGGTCGCCACGCCGGAACGGGCGGCGCAGCTGGAAGAGCGCTTCGGGCCGGGACGCCGCGCCGAGGTCCTCGATTCGCGCGCCATCGCCCAGCTGCTGCCCCAGGGCGCGGCGCACCAGGGCCTCGCCCTGCGCGCCGACCCGCCCGAACCGGTGGCGGTCGAAGAGCTCGGCGCGTCTCCCTCAGGCGTGCTCCTGATGCTCGACCAGGTCACCGACCCGCACAACGTCGGCGCCATCTTCCGCTCGGCGGCGGCGTTCGGCGCGCGCGGCGTGATCGTGCAGGACCGCCACTCCCCGCCCCTCGCCGGCGCCGTGGCCAAGACCGCGGCCGGCGCGCTCGACGTCCTGCCGCACGCGCGGCCGGTGAACCTGTCGCGCGCCCTGGAGACGCTGGCCGAACTCGGCTGGCGCATCGTCGGCCTGGACGGGGCGGCGACGACCGACCTCGCCGAGGCCCTGGACGGCTCCCCCACGGTGCTGGTGCTGGGGTCCGAAGGCGAGGGCCTGCGCCGGCTCGTCGCCGAGCATTGCGACCTGCTGGCGAAGATCCCGATGCCCGGCGGCTTCGAGAGTCTGAACGTCTCGGCCGCGGCCGCCGTCGCCCTCTATGCCGCCAGCCGGGTAAACCGGACCGCGTAGCGCGCTTGCCTTTGCCGCGCCGGTTCGCCATGTCACCGGGCGATGACGGACGCAACCACTGCCGGGCTCGTCGGCCACGCCCTGGTGGCTCAGGTCTCCGTCCTCTTCCAGGTCGTGATGATCGACCTGGTGCTGGCTGGCGACAACGCCGTCGCCGTCGGCATGGCGGCGAGCCACCTCGACCGCAAGGACCGCGGCAAGGTGATCGTCACCGGCCTCGCCGCGGCGGTGGTGATGCGCATCGGCTTCGCCGTGATCACCACCCAGCTGATGGGACTGATCGGCCTCCTGTTCGCCGGCGGCCTGCTGCTGCTGTGGGTGTGCTGGCGGATGTGGCGCGACATGCGCCGCCACGACGAAGGCGACGCGCCCGACATCAAGCCGGCGGCCAGCTTCCGGGCCGCGTTCCTGCAGATCCTCGCCGCCGACCTCTCCATGTCGCTGGACAACGTCCTGGCGGTCGCGGGGGCGGCGCGCGAGCACCCGCTGATCCTGGCGGCGGGGCTCCTGCTCTCGATCGTCCTGATGGGCCTGGCCGCCCACGCCATCGCCCGCCTGCTGAACCGCTTCCGCTGGATCGGCTACCTGGGCCTCGGCATCGTGCTGTGGGTGTCGCTGCACATGATCTGGCAGGGCCACCGCACCCTGGTGATCGATCTGGGCCGCGTCGACCAGTACAACGCCGCCGCCCCCGCCTGGGCCGACATCCGCCCCTCCGAGATCGCCGAACGCCGCCACGAGAAGAAGTGACCGCGCCGGTCCGGCAAGCGCCCTGATTTTCGAACCACGAAATGCACGAAAGGACACGAAAGGGGGGCCAGAGCGCTCCTCGGCCAGCGCAGGCGCGCGGCAGCGCGCGTTCTTTGGATTTGAACCACGAACCACACGAACCACACGAACGAGAGCCTTTCCGGCCGAAGCCGCAGCGCCGCCGCCGGCAGTGACCGTTCGTGTCGTTCGTGTGGTTCGTGGACAAATTCCTCGCGACATCGCCGCGCCTGCAGCGCGGCCGGAAGGACCCAAGCCCTTTCGTGTCTTTTCGTGTGTTTCGTGGTTCCGAAAAGCGCGCCGGCGCGCGGCAGCGCGCGCTCCTTGAATTGTCCACGAACCACACGAACCACACGAACGAGAGCCTTTCCGACCTAAGCCGCAGCGTCGCCGCCGGCAGAGCCCGTTCGTGTCGTTCGTGTGGTTCGTGGTTCCTTCCTAGCGACATCGCCGCGCCTGCAGCGCGGCCAGAAAGGACGCGGACCCCTTTCGTGTCTTTCGTGTCCTTTCGTGGTTCAGGACCGACGGCGCCGGCGGCCGCGCCGGCGCCTGACGGCTACGCCGCGCCCTTGAAGCGTTCGGTCCATTCGGCGATCTGGGCGTCCTCGAGCTTCTTGAACAGCACCTCCGGCGCCCGCACCGCCCTCCCCGCCTCGATCCGGGTCAGCTCGGCGCGGGCGTCGAGGGTCGGCCAGGTCGGCGGGTAGGGCTCGCCCAGGGCCTCGGTGATGGTCTCGGCGGTGAACGGCAGGATCGGGGCCGAGATGCGCGCGAAGAGGCCCACGAGGTTGATCCCCGTGCGCACGATCACCGCCGCCCGCTCGGGGTCGGTCTTGATCGCGGTCCAGGGCGCGGCCTCCTGCAGGTACTCG
>DASZQQ010000511.1:0-13998 GCA_035549595.1 Caulobacteraceae bacterium | reverse complement strand
GCCAGTTCGCGCAGGTTCGGCTTGGCCAGCCAGACGCCGGCCGCGAGGCCTGCGGCGAGGGCCGGCCCGGACGCGTCCAGCGCCATGCGCACGCCGCGCCGCGCCAAGCGCCGCGCGAGCCGGCCGTAGAGGTCCGGCGGCGCGCCGGGCGGCAGGCTACCGCTGGCGACGACCACGCTCGGCTTCGGCGTCAGGCCCACAGTCTGCGAGACGATCCGCTGCAGCTCCGCCCGCGCCAGCTGCGGGCCGGGCAGGACGAAGCGGTATTGCCGCCCGCTCGAGCGGTCGAGGGCGGTGAAGTCCTCGCGGGTCTCGCCGGCGATCGGCACGGCGCGGGTCTCGACGCCCTCGGCGGCCAGCAGACGGCTCAGCCGCGCGCCGGCGTCGCCGCCGGCCGCCAGCACCGCCAGGGCGTCGCCGCCGAGTCGCCGGATCACCCGCGCGACGTTGACGCCGCCGCCGCCGGGATCGTGGCGCACCGCCTCGCAGCGCAGCTTGCGCTCGGGCTCCAGCCGGTCGACCTCGGCGCTGACGTCGACAGCCGGATTGACCGTCAGGGTGGCGATCAGCGGTCCGGTCAATGGACCAGGGCCGCGACCGGCGCGTGGGCGTGGGCCGGCGGCAGGTCAGCCTCGACCTCGGCCGCCAGGCGCATCAGCTTGATCGCGCTGGCCGGGTTGACGCTGACCGACGAGACGCCCTGCTCGATCAGGAACCGGGCGACTTCCGGGTAGGTCGCCGGGGCCTCGCCGCAGACGCCGACGTGGCGGTGGTTCATGCGCGCGCCGGTGACCGCCAGGCGCAGCATCTCCATCACCGCCGGGTCGCGCTCGTCGAAGTCGAAGGCGACCTGCTCGGAGTCGCGGTCGACGCCCAGCACCAACTGGGTCAGGTCGTTCGAGCCGATCGAGAAACCGTCGAACAGCGCGGCGAAGGCGTCGATCTGGATCACGTTCGAGGGGATCTCGCACATGACGTAGACCTCGAGGCCGTCGCGCCCCTGGACGAGGCCGTTGTCGGCGAGCGCCTTCAGCACCCGCTCGGCCTCGTCGATGCGGCGGCAGAACGGCACCATCAGCTTGACGTTCTTCAGCCCCATGTCCTCGCGCACGCGGCGCAGGGCGCGGCACTCCAGGGCGAAGCCGTCGGCGTAGGCCGGATGGGCGTAGCGCGAGGCGCCGCGCAGGCCGAGCATGGGATTGGCCTCCTTCGGCTCGAAGGCGGCCCCGCCGATCAGGTCGGCGTACTCGTTGCTCTTGAAGTCCGACAGCCGGACGATCACCGGGCGCGGATAGAAGGCCGCCGCCAGGGTCCCGACGCCCTCGCTCACGCGCTCGACGAAGAGGTCCTTCGGATCGTCGTAGCCGGCCACGGCGCGGCGCAGGGCGGCCCGCTCCGAGGCGCTCATGTGCCGTTCCGGATGGGCCAGGGCCATGGGGTGGACGCCGACGCCCTGGCTGATGATGAACTCCATCCGCGCCAGGCCGACGCCGGCGACCGGCAGGCGGCCGTGACGGAAGGCGCTGTCGGGGTCGCCGAGGTTCAGCATGATCTCGGTGCGCGTCTCGACGAGGTCGCCCACGGCGGTGCGCTCGACCTGGAACGGGACCTTGCCCGCCAGCACCTCGCCGACGTCGCCGGTGGCGCAGGACACCGTCACCTGCTGGCCGGTGTGCAGCACGCGGGTGGCGTCGCCCACCCCGACGACGGCCGGCAGGCCCAGCTCGCGCGCCAGGATCGCCGCGTGGCAGGTGCGCCCGCCGCGGTCGGTGACGATGGCGGCGGCGGTGCGCATCACCGGCTCCCAGTCCGGACTCGTGGTCTCGGCGACCAGCACCTCGCCCGGCCGGAAGGCCTCGAGTTCACGCTGGCAGCGCACGACGCGGACGGCGCCCGAGGCGATCCCCTCGCCGACCCCCTTGCCCCGGGCCAGGGCCTCGCCCTTCCCCGCGAGCCGCCAGGTGCGGATCTCTCCGGCCGGGTGGCGCGAAGCGGCCGTCTCCGGCCGCGCCTGCAGGATGTAGAGATCGCCGCCGGGGCCGTCCTTGGCCCACTCGATGTCCATCGCCGTCGGCCGGCCGTTGGCCGCCGAGAAGTGGTCCTCGATGGCGATCGCCATGCCGGCGAGCCGCAGGACCTCGTCGTCGGTCAGGCAGTAGCGGTGGCGTTCGCGCACGCTGGTCTTGCGCTCGACCGGCCCGGCTGCGCCCGCCACCAGCTTGACGGCCTTCTCCCCGCGCCGGCGGCGCAGCACCGTGCGGTAGCCCTGCCGGTAGGTCGGCTTGTGCACGTGGAACTCGTCCGGATCGACCCGGCCCTGCACCAGCATCTCGCCCAGGCCATAGGCGGCGGTCAGGAACACGACGTCCGGATGGCCGGACTCGGTGTCGAGGGTGAAGATCACCCCGCTGCAGGCCTCGTCGGAGCGGACCATCTTCATCACCGCCACCGACAGGGCGACCTTGAAGTGGTCGAAGCCGTTCTCGACGCGGTAGGCGATGGCGCGGTCGGTGAACAGCGAGGCGAAACAGCGGCGGCAGGCCTCGATCAGCGCCTCGGGGCCGACGACCTCCAGGAAGCTGTCGTGCTGGCCGGCGAAGCTGGCGTTCGGCAGGTCCTCGGCGGTGGCCGAGCTGCGCACCGCGACGGCGACGTCCTCGCCGTGCTCGGCGGCGAGCGCCTTCCACGCGGTCAGGATCTCCGCGCGCAGAGCCTCGCCCGCCATGGCCTCGTAGACGATCCGCCGGCAGGCGGCGGCGGCCTTGGCCAGGGCGCCGATGTCCTTGGCGTCGAGCCCGTCGAGCTGTGCATGCAGCTTCGGCCAGGCGTTCGCCGCCGTCAGGCCGTCGCGGAAGGCCTGCGCGGTGATGGCGAAACCGGGCGGCGTCGCGACGCCCTCGGCGCCCATGGCGGCCAGTTCGCCGAACGCCGCCGTCTTGCCGCCCACGAGGGCGACGTCCTTCAGGCCGAGCGCAGAGAACGGACGGATATAGCCCATGCGAAGACATCTCCTCGCATTCAGCCTGCCCCGCGCCGCTCCCGCCCGCCTTGCCCCAGATCAAGGGCCTTGGGCCCCATCCGCTTGCGCCTTGCGAGCGGCGAAGCCGCGATTTGAAATGTCCACGAACCACACGAACCACACGAACGGGTTCAGGACACGCCCAACGCCGATGAAGGACTGGGCGCGTTCGTGTGGTTCGTGTGGTTCGTGGACAAATCCTGCAGCGCGGGAGCGACCTTGCAGGTCCCGGAAGTGCGCTCGCGCGCACTCCCGGAGCTCTGCTCAGGCCGCCTCGGCGATCTTCAGGGACTCGCGCAGTTCGCGCTTGAGGAACTTGCCGCTGGCGTTGCGCGGCAGGGCCTCGTTGAGGATCCAGATGTACTTCGGCGCCTTGTGCCTGGCGATCAGCGAGGCGGTGTGGATGCGCAGCTCCTCGGCGCTGGCGTGGTGGCCGGGGCGCAGCACCACGGCGGCGGCGACCTCCTCGCCCAGGCGGTCGTCCGGCACGCCGAACACGCAGGCCTCGGCCACGGCGGGGTGGCGGTAGAGGGTCGATTCCACCTCGGCGCAGTAGACGTTCTCGCCGCCACGCAGGACCATGTCCTTCTTGCGGTCGACGATGTACAGGAAGCCGTCCTCGTCCATCCGCGCCACGTCGCCGGTGTGCAGCCAGCCGTCGGTGATGGTCTCGGCCGTGGCGTCGGGCCGGTTCAGGTAGCCCTTGATCACCGGCGCGCCCTTGACCCACAGCTCGCCGACCTGGCCCTGCGGCAGGGCGTTACCGTGGTCATCGACGACCTTGGCCTCGAACGAAGGCATCGCCGGGCCGCAGCTGTCGGGCTTGTCGACGAAGAAGTCGGCGGCGATCGCGGTGATGATGCCGCAGGTCTCGGTCATGCCGTAGCCGGTGTTCGGCCGCGCCGTCTTCACCGTCGCGTCGATCTTGAGCACCAGGTCGGGGTTCAGCTGGGCGCCGCCGCCGCCGACCGTCAGCAGGCTGGAGGTGTCGAACTTGTCGAACTCCGGGTGGGTGATCAGCTCGCGCGACATCACCGGCACGCCGCTCATCGAGGTGACCTTCTCGGCCTGGATCAGCTTCAGCGCCTCGCCGGCGTCCCAGCGGTACATGAGCACCATCTTGCCGCCCGCCGCCGTGGTCGCGTAGGCGCCGCAGTTGTTGGCGGTGACGTGGAACAGCGGCGTCGTCAGCAGGGTCACCGGGATCGGGACCGGGGCGTTCGGATCGGGCATGACGCCGGTCCCCCGCGCCGTCGCCAGCGCCTGGGCCTGGCCCGAGAACGACATGTTCATCAGGTTGGCGATGCAGCCGCGCTGGGTCAGCTGGGCGCCCTTCGGGGAACCGGTGGTGCCCGAGGTGTAGAAGATGCAGGCGTCGGCGTCGGGGTCGACCTCGACCTCCGGCAGGGCGCCGCCGCCGGCGATCACGTCGGCCCAGGTGGTCATGCCGGCCGGCGGGTTGTCGACGCGCACGGCCACAAGCTTGACGCCCTTGGCCATCTCCGGGCCCTCGTTCACCCGCGCCAGGCGCTCGGCGTCGAGGAACAGGACCTTGGGCTCGGAGTCCTTCAGGGCGTAGGCCATCTCGTCGGCCGTCCACCAGGCGTTCATGCCGACCACGGCGACGCCCACCGAGACGCAGGCCCAGTAGATCAGCAGCCATTCCGGATAGTTGCGCATGGCGATGGCCACGCGATCGCCCGGCTTCACGCCCTGGGCGAACAGCCAGGCGGCCACGGCGTCGGACTGGCGGTGGGCCTCGGCGTAGGTGAGCCGCTCGCCCTGGTAGACCAGGTAGTCGCGGTCGGCGAACTGCAGGGTCGACTTCCACATCGCGCGGATGCTGGGTGGCGCGTTCTTGTAGCTGCGGATCTTCTGCCCGCGGACCTCGACCTCTTCGATCTCGAACGGCGCGCCCGGGGCCGTCAGTTCGGCCCAGGCTTGCTTCAGCTCCTTGTAGTGCATGTGGAGGCGTTTCCCGGTGGTTGTGGTGGCGGCTCTGGCCGCTTCGGTCCGACTTGTCGCCGCCGCCCTTAGGGAAGGCAAGCCTTCCGGCGTCGCACCGCCCTTGAACCGGCGCCCCTGCCGCGCCAGTTTGCCGCTCCCAAGTTCAGGAGACTCGCAGGCATGGACGGCAAGGCGGTGATCGTGACGGGCGCATTCGGCGTCCTGGGCGCAGCGGTCGCGAAGGCCTTCGCCGCGGCCGGCGCCAGGGTGGCCCTGGTCGACCGGGTCGAGGCGCCGCCGGCCGGGCTGATGGAGACGCTGGGCGCGGACGCGGTGGCGCTCGGCGGGGTCGATCTGACCGATCCGGGCCAGGCCAAGGCGGTCGTCGCCGATGTCGTCGCCCGGTTCGGCCGGCTCGACGCCCTGGTCAACGTCGCCGGCGGCTTTCGCTGGGAGACCCACGCCGAGGGCTCGCCCGACACCTGGGAACTGCTCTGGGCGCTGAACGTGCGCACCTGCGCCAACATGTGCCGCGCGGCGGTGGCGGACCTGGCGGCCAGCGGCGACGGGCGGATCGTCAACGTCGGCGCCGGCGGAGCGGTCAAGGCCGGCGCCGGCATGGGCGCCTATGCGGCGACCAAGGCCGGGGTGCACCGCCTGACCGAGGCCCTGGCCGAGGAGCAGAAGGGCAAGGTCACGGTCAACGCGGTCCTGCCCTCGATCATCGACACACCGACGAACCGCGCCGACATGCCCAAGGCCGACGTCTCCGCCTGGGTCGCCCCGGCCGACCTGGCCCAGGTGATCCTCTTCCTGACCTCGCCGCCCGCCCGCGCCATCACCGGCGCCCTGATCCCGGTCAGCGGACGGGTCTGACGCGCAGCGCGCGTCTTCATTTTCCCTTCTATTTCAGTGGCCTGACCGGGACGAGGACGCTGCATACGTCGGTGTGGCCTGAAGAGTACTTGTACCAGTCGTCGTGGCGATGGCGGCGAGCCTCGATCAGCTGCGCGAAGGTGGGGCTGTCGGTGCGCAGGGTCTCGAGCTTGACCTGCTCGGCGGGCGGCAGGTCGGCCGCGACGACGATGCGGGTGATCGGGATGCGCTGTTCCGGCTTCTCATAGAAGCCGAGGTCGCCGGTCCCGCGCGGCATCACCGAGAGCACCTCCATGCCCTGCACGACGCGGCCGACCAGCGTCACATTACGGTCGAGGTTGCGCGGCGCCGAACCGGTCACCGCATAGAGTTCGGTCCCGCCGCCGGAATCGGCGTCGTTGTCGCGCCCGGCGCCGACGAGGCCGTAGCAGTGGGTCAGCCAGGCCCGCCCCTCGGCCGGATCGCGCGCGGCGCCGAAGCTGCCCGAGAAGCCGGTCTGCGGCGCATAGGTGTCCGCGTCCGGCAGCTGGGTGAACGGCAGGCCGGCGGCCGGCCGGTCGAACTCGGCCTTCAGCGTCTTCTGCGCCGCGCCGAGCGGCTTCTTCTCGTCCGGCTGCGACCACTGGACGACGTAGTTGTCCTGCGAGCGGACCACATAGGCCCCGTCGAAATAGTGCGCCCGCGCCAGGGCTTTGATGTTGGCGACGTGGTTCGGCGCGAAGTCGGGCGCGAGCTCGATGATCACCCGGCCCGCCGGCAGGTCGAGGTAGACCGTGTCCGCCGGATCGATCGGCCTCCAGTCCGAGGCCGGCGAGGCGGCGAGGATCTCGGCCGCGGACGGCGTCTTCGCCGGCTCGGCCGCGGCCGCCATCAATGGCGCGGCCATGATCGGCGTCATCAGGGCGAGCGCGAGGGCGAAGCGGCGCATGGGATCTCCCGGAATCAGGCCCGCGCCGGCGTCCCTTCCGCCGGGACCTCGGGCGGCAGGTCGGTGCCCATCACCTTGTCCCAGAAGCGGAAGTAGAGGCCGAAGTTCGAGCCGTAGTGGGTGTGGTGCAGGCTGTGGTGGCTGGCCGAGATCAGCACCTGGCCGATGGGGCCCTTCACCACCCAGGGCGGCAGCAGCTCCGAACCGCAGTGGTTCATCACCGCCGCCACGGTCGCGAGCATGAGCAGGCCCAGCAGCACGAACGGGTGGATCGGCACGAAGAACACCAGCGCCGGCAGCAGCCAGGCGTTCAGCGCCGCCTCGGTCCAGTCGAAGGCGAAGGAGGCGTAGGCGGTGGGCTGGCGCGAGCGGTGGTGGCCGGCGTGGGTCCAGCCGAACACGCCCTTCACATGCATCCAGCGGTGCAGCCAGTAGTACCAGGTGTCCTGGACGACGAGGTAGATCGCGGCGCTGACGAACAGCCACGCGACCCCGTAGCGGTCCACGTCCAGGTACATCAGCGTGCCGCCGTGCTTGAACGCCTCCAGCGCCAGCGCCGCCGGCAGGGCGTAGATCCACGACGACAGCAGCGAGAGCCGCAGCTCCTGCTTCATCATCGCCGGCTTCGGCGCATCGCGGTTCAGACGGCGGCCGGCCACGCGCCCGTCCCTGCGCCACACCAGGGCGTGCGTCGCCCAGGCGATGCCGAGGTAGCGCAGGCCGATGATCAGCGTCAGCGCGAGGGTTGTGACGAGGACGTCCACGAGCATGAGGCCCCGACGGTTGGCCGCTTCCCCCGGAACGGTCAAGGGCGGCGTTGCCAGCGCCGGGGAGCGACGCTTATCTCTTCGCTTTCGGGGGGAACGGAGGCGGCCATGGGCTACAAGTCGATCGAGGTGAAGCGGCTCGCCGGCGCGCTCGGCGCCGAGATCCTGGGCGCCGACCTGTCGCGCGACCTCGACAACGAGACCTTCGACGACATCCACCAGGCGTTCCTCGACCACCAGGTGATCTTCTTCCGCGGCCAGGACCTGACGCCGGAGACCCACAAGCGCTTCGGCCGCCGCTTCGGACGGCTCAACATCCACCCCTATGTGCAGGGGATGGAGGGCCATCCCGAGGTGATGGAGATCATCAAGGAGCCGCAGGACCGGACCAACTTCGGCGGCGGCTGGCACTCCGACATGAGCTTCCTTCGGGAGCCCTCGATCGGCTCGATTCTCTATGCTCTGGAGGTGCCGGAGTACGGCGGCGACACCCTGTTCGCCAGCCAGTACGCCGCGTACGAGGCCCTCTCCGACGGCCTGAAGCGCACGCTCGAGGGCCTGAACGCCGTCCACTCCGCCGGCCGCGAGTACAGCCCCGGCGGCCACTCGGCCCAGAAGCGGGCCTCGATGAGCGTGGTGGAGGCCGAGGGCCAGATCGGCGAGTTCGTCCACCCGGTGGTCAAGGTTCATCCGGAGACGGGCCGCAAGGCGCTCTACGTCAATCCGGCCTTCACGATGAAGTTCGAGGGCTGGTCGACGCGAGAGTCCAAGCCGCTCCTGGACTACCTGTTCAACCACGCCCGCTACGAGGGCTTCACGTGCCGGTTCCGGTGGGAGAAGGGCTCGGTGGCCTTCTGGGACAACCGCGCCGTCTGGCACTTCGCCCTCAACGACTACCCCGGCCAGCGCCGCCACATGCGCCGCGTCACGGTGGACGCGGCCTGAGCCTCTTCCACGGACTCATCCGGACCCGCCAGGGACGCCGCAGGCGTCTTGTCGAATAGTCCACGAACCACACGAACCACACGAACGGACCTCGGCCGCCACGCAGCCCGGCGCACACTTCGGACTTGTTCGTGTGGTTCGTGTGGTTCGTGGACAAATCATGCAGCGAAGGCCGCCCCGCGGCACGCGGGACTTTCGCGACTACGTCACTTCACTAACTCGCCAGCTCCCCCTCGAATGCGCGCCGGCGTTCGGCCAGGTCGGCCCTCGATCCTTCGCGCGCCACGCCGGACAGCATCAGGCTGAAGCCGTAGCCGACCGAGGGACCCATGGCTTCGGCGGGGATCTCGTTGGTGACCCAGCGCAGCAGCGCCGAGAGGAAGATCTGTTCGATCTGGGAGGTGAAGAGGTCGAGGTCGAAGCCGGTCTCGAGCTGGCCGGCCGCCACCGCCTCCTCGACGAGGCCGCGCCAGAAGGCGTGGCGGCTGGGGCCGAAGAGGCTGCGGTATTCCTCGCCGCCGGAGATGTCGAACAGGGCCACGAACATCGGCCGGTAGAAGTCCGGATCGGCCTCGTAGAGCCCGGTGGCGATGCGGGCGGCGGCGAAGATGCGCGCCAGGGGATCGGCCCCGGCCAGCTTCTCCATCGCCTCGGCGAACGGCTGCACGTCCTGCAGCGCCCCCAGCACGATCGCCCGCTTGGAGCCGAACAGGTTGTAGGGCGTCGTCAGCGAGACGCCGGCGGTGCGCGCCAGCACCCGCATCGACAGCCCGGCGTCGCCGGTCTGGCGGATCAGCTCGCGCGCCGCGCGGATGATCCGCTCGCGCCGTTCTTCCTTGGCCTCTTCGCGTCGCCCCATGGGGTTTTATGGGGGCGCCGCGGGCGCCGGGGCAATGGCGTGAACCGCCAACCCTTGCCTTACCGAGCGGAACCGCATCGACAACCGCGCCGCCATACGCTTTCTAGCGCGCGTTCAAACCAAGCGCCCATTTGAGGACCTCGATGGATCGGACCCTTCCACAACCCACACCGGAGACCCAGCATTTCTGGGACGGCTGCAAGGCCGGCGATCTCCTGCTCCAGCGCTGCACCGCCTGCAGCGAGACCTATTTCCCGCCCCGCCCGTTCTGCCCGGCCTGCGGCTCGCGCGACGTCGCGGTCGTCAAGGCCAGCGGCAAGGGCGTGCTCTGGAGCTACGTCATCAACCACCGCCCGCGCCCCGACATGGGCAAGGACCCGCACTCGATCGCCGTCGTGAAGCTCGAGGAGGGGCCGAAGATGATGACCAACATCGTCGGCTGCCCGCAGACGCCCGAGGCGCTGCAGCTCGACATGCCCGTCGAGGTCACGTTCCAGACGTTCGGCGAGGTCGCCCTGCCGCTGTTCCAACCGGCCAAGGGGTGAGCGCCATGAAGCCAGGATCCATCGCCGTCGTCGGCGCCGCCGAGACCACCAAGATGGGCAAGATCCCGGACGTGTCCGTGATCGGCCTGCACGCCGACGCCGCGCTCAACGCCATGGCCGACGCGGGCCTGAAGCCGTCGGACATCGACGGCGTCGCCACCGCCGGCATCAGCCCGGTCGAGCTCGCCCACTACATGGGCATCACGCCGACCTACGCCGACGGCACCAGCGTCGGCGGCTGCTCGTTCATGCTGCACGTCCGTCACGCCGCCGCCGCGATCAGCGCCGGCATGTGCAAGACCGTGCTGATCACCCACGGTGAAAGCGGGCGCAGCCGCGTCGGCGCCGGCGGCTTCGGCCGCTCGCCGTCGAGCCTGATGGGCCAGTTCGAGATGCCCTACGGCGTCACCAGCCCGCCCACCATGTTCACCATCCCGGTGCTGCGCTACCTGAAGACCTACGGCCTGACCGAAGAGGATCTGGCCTGGGTGGCCGTGATCCAGCGCGAGTGGGCGGCCAGGAACCCGCGGGCCAGCTTCAAGGACCCGATCACCGTCGACGACGTGCTGAACTCGCCGATGATCGCCTGGCCGTTCCGCATGCTGATGTGCTGCCTCGTCACCGACGGCGGCGGCGCCCTGATCCTGACCAGCGCCGACCGGGCCAAGGACTTTCCGCGCAAGCCCGTCTACGTGCTCGGCACCGGCGAGAGCGTCGAAACGCCGATGGTCAGCCAGATGGAGGACTTCACCTCGTCGAAGGCGTTCCGCGTCTCCGGCAAGAAGGCCTTCGATAGCGCCGGCATCAAGCACGCCGACGTCGACCACCTGATGATCTACGACGCCTTCGCCCACCTGCCGCTCTACGGCCTGGAGGACCTCGGCTTCTGCAAGCCGGGCGAGGCCGCGGCGTTCATCCGTGAACGGAACACGGCGATCGGGGGCAAGCTGCCGCTCAACACCAACGGCGGCGGCCTGTCGTACATGCACTCGGGCATGTACGGCATGTACGCCCTGCAGGAGAGCGTGCGGCAGATGCGCGGCATCGCCCCGGCCCAGGTGCCGGGCGCGAAGATCTCGGTCAGCCACGGCGTCGGCGGCATGTTCGCCGCCTCCGGCACGATCATCTTCGGCAACGAGCAGCCGTAGTCGTGAAGCGCCCCGCTCTCCCGAGAGCGGGGCGGCCTTATTCGAACCACGAAAGACACGAAACACACGAAAGGGGACTTCGAGCGCCGGCCCGGGCCACACGGCTTTCGTGTCTTTTCGTGTCTTTCGTGGTTCACTTCATTCGAGAACGGAGCCCGGCGATGGCCATCATCCTCTACGAGCACGTGCTTTCGCCCTATGCGCAGAAGGTCAAGATCGCGCTCAGGGAAAAGGAGCTTCCGTTCGAGGTCGCCATGCCGGGCGGCATCGGCGCGGGGACGACCGGCGGCGAGTTCGCCGAGGCCAACCCCCGGGCCGAGGTGCCGGTGCTGATCGACGACGAAGTGCGCGTCTTCGATTCCACCATCATCCTGCAGTACGTCGAGGACAACTGGCCAAGCCCGGCGCTCCTGCCGCACGGCGCGGCCGAGCGGGCGCGGGTGCGCATGATCGAGGAGGTCATGGACACCCACTTCGAGGCCATCAACTGGGCCCTCGGCGAGATCGGCTGGTTCCAGCGCGCCAAGGGCGAGGACGCCGAGCGGCTGCGCGCCCGCGCCGCCGAGCAGACCCGCGGCTTCTACGCCTGGCTGGAGCGGCAGCTCGGCGAGCGCGAGTGGTTCAACGGCTCGGCCTTCGGCTGGGGCGACCTGTGCGTCGTCCCGTTCGTGGCCGGCGCCATCGCCAACGGCAACCCGCCCGAGCGCGACTCGCCCCTGTCGGCCTGGTTCGAGCGCACGGCGGCGCGCCCCTCCGTGGCCCAGACCCTGGCCGAGTCCCGCGCCTTCGACCGCGCCTCGTCCAACGTCGCCGAGGCGGTCGCTTCGGGCCTCTTCAAACGCGAATACCGCGACCACCGCCTGGAATGGATGATGAAGTCCGGCGGCGTCGACATCGTCCTGAAGGGCCTGGAAGCCGGCAACATCCGCTTCACCGCGGACTTCTCGTAGCAGCGGTACGAGCGGCTCCGCCGCTCATTTTGTCCACGAACCACACGAACCACACGAACGGGTCCGGGCCTGCCCCCGGCGGGCGCGGCTCCCCGAAAGCGTTCGTGTGGTTCGTGTGGTTCGTGGACAATTCAACTCGGCGCTTCGCCCACAACGCAGGTGGTCGGAAGAGCCCATCGCAGGTCCAAGTCCCCGTTTCGCTGGAGGGGACACGGACCTGGCGGTACATGTCCCCGCTCCCGTGGTAAGGCCCCGACATGCTCGACAAGTTCGACGATCGCCTCGACCCCACGTTCGGTCCGCCGGACGTCGCGCGGCTGATCGCGGGGCTGAAGGCCATCCTGCCGGGCGAACAGCTGGTCACTAAGGCCGAGGGCCTTCGGCCCTACGAGACCGACGGGTTCTCGGGCTACCGCGTCATGCCGCTGGCCGTGGCCCTGCCGGCGGACGTCGAGCAGGTTGTGGCCGTGCTGAAGCTGTGCTCGGCGATGAAAGTCCCGGTGGTGGCGCGCGGCGCCGGGACGGGGCTCTCGGGCGGCGCCCTGCCCTTTCCGGGCTCGGTGGTCCTCAGCCTCGCCAAGTTCAGCCGCATCCTCGAGATCGACGCCGACGCGCGGCTCGCCCGCGTGCAGCCGGGCGTGCGCAACCTCGCCATCTCCGAGGCGGCCGCGCCCTACGGCCTGTTCTACGCTCCCGACCCCTCGTCCCAGCTCGCCTGCTCGATCGGCGGCAACGTGGCCGAGAACGCCGGCGGGGTGCACTGCCTGAAGTACGGGCTGACCGTGCACAACATCCTGAAGCTGGAGCTGGTCACCATCGACGGCGAGCGGCTGACGATCGGCGGCGAGGCGCTCGACGCGCCCGGCTTCGACTTCTTGGCCCTGATGACCGGCTCGGAGGGGCTGCTGGCCGTGATCACCGAGATCACCGTCAAGCTGCTGCCGCTGCCGGCCTACACCCAGGTGATGCTGGCCTGCTTCGACGACGTGCGCGCCGCCGGCAAGGCGGTGGCCGACATCATCGCCGCCGGCGTCATCCCGGCGGGGCTGGAGATGATGGACGGGCCGGCCCTGCGCGCGGCCGAGCAGTTCGCCCACGCCGGCTATCCGCTCCAGGCCGAGGCGATCCTGCTGTGCGAACTCGACGGCGAGGCGGCCGACGTCGGCGACGAGCTGGCGCGGGTCTCGGCGATCTGCACCGCCGCCGGCGCCGTCGAATGCCGCCTCGCCCGCGACGAGGACGAGCGGCGGCGCTTCTGGGCCGGGCGCAAGGGCGCCTTCCCGGCCATGGGGCGCCTGGCCCCCGACTACTACTGCATCGACGGCACCATCCCGCGCCGGCGCCTGCCGGACGTCCTCTCCGAGATCGGCCGGCTGTCCGAAGTCCATGGCCTCGGCGTCGCCAACGTCTTCCACGCCGGCGACGGCAACCTGCACCCGCTGATCCTCTACGACGCCAACAAGCCGGGGGACCTCGACAGGGCCGAAGCCCTGGGCGGCGCGATCCTGGAGCTGTGCGTCAAGGTCGGCGGCACGATCACCGGCGAGCACGGCGTCGGTCGCGAGAAGATCAACCAGATGTGCGTCCAGTTCACGCCCGACGAGATCGAGGCCTTCGAGGCGATCAAGCGCGCCTTCGACCCGGAGGGCCTGCTGAACCCCGGCAAGGCCATCCCCACCCTCGCCCGCTGCGCCGAGTACGGCGCCATGCACGTCCACCACGGCCAGCTGCCCCATGCCGACCTCCCGCGGTTCTGAGGCCGCCCCGCGCTCGCGAACGCCCGCCAAGGCGCCGGCCGCGAAGGACGCCGATCGCGCCGAGGCCCTGGCCCAGGCCGTGCGCGAGGCCGCGGCCGAGCGGCGGGCGCTGCGCATCGTCGGCGGCGACACGCGGTTCTTCTACGGCCGCGCGGTCGAGGGCGAGCCGCTGAGCCTGGCCGGCCACCGCGGCGTGACCGACTACGAGCCCAGCGAACTGGTCATCACCGCCCGCGCCGGCACGCCGCTCGCCGAGG
>DASZQQ010000510.1:0-8553 GCA_035549595.1 Caulobacteraceae bacterium | reverse complement strand
GGCATGGCGATGGTGATGGCCCAGCGCCCCCTGGGCGGCGGGACCCTGGGCCTTCGCGCCATGCTCAGCCCCGACCCGGCCATGGGGCCGGCCGGCTATCCGCTGCTGCTGGCCACCGGCGAGACGGCCAACGGAACGACTCCGCTGATCGACCGCCAGCACCCGCACGACCTCTTCATGGAGCTCTCCGCCAGCTACAGCCATCGGCTCGGCGACAAGGTCGGCCTCTACCTCTACGGCGGCCTGCCGGGCGAGCCGGCGTTCGGGCCGCCGGCGTTCATGCACCGCGACTCCGGCCTCGACAGTCCCGAAGCCCCGATCAGCCACCACTGGCTGGACTCCACCCACATCACCTTCGGGGTGGTCACCGCCGGCCTCGTGTTCGGCGACGCCAAGATCGAGGCCTCGGGCTTCCGCGGCCGCGAGCCCGACCAGCACCGCTGGGACATCGAGGCGCCGAAGCTCGACAGCTGGTCGGTGCGCGGCTCGTACAATCCGGGGCCGCAGTGGTCCCTGCAGGCGAGCTACGCGCACATCACCAGCCCCGAGCAGCTGGACCCGGACACCGGCGAGGACCGCTTCTCGGCCAGCGCGATCTACACCCGCCGGGTGGGGGCCGAGGGCGAGTGGTCGACGACGCTCGCCTATGGCCGCAAGTGGCTGCGCCCGGGACCGTCGCTGGACGCGGTGCTGCTGGAGAGCGCCCTGCGCCCCGACGACCGCTGGACCTTCTTCGCCCGCGCGGAGCGCGTCGAGGAGAGCGAGCTCGCGCCCGGCGTCCACACAGTAGGCAAGCTCAGCGCCGGCGTGATCCGCGACGTGCGCGTCGCCGAGCACCTGAAGATCGGCCTCGGCGGCCTCGTCAGCGGCTACGCCCTGCCGGCGACCCTGAAGCCTTCGTACGGCTCGCCCGTCAGCGGCATGGTGTTCTTGCGCTTCAAGCTGGACTGACGTCGTCGGCGCGGTCCGTCGTGGACGAGGCGGCCGCGTCCGTCACGTCCCGGGCGGCCAGCAGCTGCGCCACCTTCCGCGCCAGGTCGGCCTTGGCGTAGGGCTTGGACAGCAGCGAGACGCCCGGATCGAGCCGGCCGTGGTGGACGATGGCGTTGTCCGTGTAGCCGGAGGTGAACAGCAGCGGCGCCTGCGGGGCGAGGGCCCGGGCCTGGGCCGCGAACTCCCGCGTCTTCAGGGGCCCCGGCATGACCACGTCCGAGAAGATCAGGTCGACCGCCGGATCGTCCCGAAGCGCCGCCAGCGCCGCCTCCGCGTCGGCGGCCTCGCGGCAGCGGTAGCCGAGCTCCTCCAGCATGGCGATCGCCGCGGCGCGCACGGCGGGCTCGTCCTCGACCACGAGGACTACCTGGCGGTCGCCCCGGTCGGCCGCGGCCAGGGGCGTCTCGCGCGCAGGCTCCTCCTGGTGCGAGCGGGGCAGGTAGATCTTCACCGTCGTGCCCTGGCCGGGCTCGGAATAGACCTGCACGTGGCCGTGCGACTGACGCACGAAGCCGTACACCATGGAAAGGCCCAGGCCCGTCCCCCGGCCCTCGGCCTTGGTGGTGAAGAAGGGCTCGAACACCCGCGCGCGCACCTCCTCGGTCATGCCCAGGCCGTTGTCCGACACGGCGATCAGCACGTACTGCCCGGGCTCGACGCCCTCGGCCTCGCGCACATAGGCCTCGTCGAGCACCGCGTTGGTCAGCTCGATGGTCAGGCGCCCGCCCTCGGGCATCGCGTCGCGGGCGTTGATGGCGAGGTTCAGGATCGCGCTCTCGACCTGGGCCGGGTCGGCGACGGTGTTCCAGAGGCCCCCGGCGACGACGGTCTCGACCTCGATGTCCTCGCCCAGCGTGCGACGCAGAAGGTCGGTCATGTCGCCGAACAGCCGGGCCAGGTTGATCACCGCCGGCTCCAGCGGCTGGCGGCGCGCGAAGGCCAGCAGCTGGCGCGTCAGCTGGGCGGCGCGGTCGACGCCGTGGAGCGCCCCCTTCAGGCGCCGCTGCCCCGGCTCGCTGGACGCCAGCAGGGGCTCCAGCATCTCCAGATTGCCGCGGATCACCTGCAGCAGGTTGTTGAAATCGTGCGCGACACCGCCGGTCAGTTGGCCGACGGCCTCCATCCGCTGGGCGCTGCGCAGCTGCTCCTCGGCCGCGACCCGTTCGGTGATGTCGCGGATCGAGCAGACGATCCGGTCGGGCGCCCCCTCGGCGCTTCGCACCGACGCCAGGATCGACTCCCAGGTGCGCGGACCGTTCGGCAGGTTCTTGAACAGATTGCGCGAGATCACCGGCCGGTCGGAGAGGCGGACGCGACGGTAGTACTGGGTCAGCTGCTGGGCGGCGGCGGCGGGAAGCAGGTCTTCCAGGGTGCGGCCGCGCACGCGCTCGGCGGAGACCCGCATCGCCGTCTCGAACGCCGGATTGAGCTCGGCCAGGACGAAGCCGTCGCCGCGCGCCTCGAGGACGATCAGGTAGTCGGGGATGTTGGCGAAGATGGCTTCCTTCAGGGCGTCGGCGGCTTCGAGCGCGGCGCGGGCCTCGTTGGTCTCGGCCAGGGACCGCTCCAGCCGCCGGCTGGTCCCGCCGATCACGAAGACGAGGCTCACGAGACCCACCAACGCCAGGACGGCGACCAGGAGTCCAAGCCCCAGGTTCAGGTTCTCCGCACTCTCGGCCGCCCGCAGACGCGATGCGAGCAGGATGCGCTCGGTGGACGATATCTCGCCGGAAATCTGGCGGATCCGGCTCATCGCCAAGGGCCCGCGCCCGTCGCGCACGCTCGAGACCGAGCCGTCGAAGTCGCCGGCCAGACCCTGGCGCACCCGCGCGTCCAGGAAGGCCACGCGCTCGTCGATCGCCTGCACGAGCTTGCCGACATGTTCCGCCTGGCCCGGATTGTCCCGCACCAGCGCCTTCAGGCGATCACGGGCGTGGGGCAGGGCGGCGGTCGCTTCGAGGTAGGGCCGCAGGTAGCTCGCGTCCCGGGTCAGCAGGAAGCCGCGCTCCCCGGTCTCGGCGTCTTCGACGAGGGTGAACAGCTGCTGGTTCTGCTCGATCACCTCGTGCGTGTGGTCGACGAGGTCCCGCGAGAGTCCAAGGGCGGCCTGATGGTTGTAGGCGAACCAGGCGGCGACGCCGATGAGGACCAGCGCCAGCGCGATCGACGCCGCCAGGACACGCTTGAAGCCCAACAATCCGCCCCCTCCCGGCCAGGCGCCGGGCCAGAACCGTCGACTTGAGCGCCCCGGGACGCATTTCGCCGCAAATCGGCGCGCTTGTCACGCGCGGCGAAGTCGGGGGCCGTCAGGGGGCGAAGTTGGGCTCCGGCGCGGGCGTCGCGGCCTTGCCGATCAGGCGGTCGACAGTCAGGCCCTGCACCAGCACCGAGAACATCACCACCACATAGGTCGCCACCAGGATCACGTCCCGGACGGGCGAGGCCGGCAGCGACAGGGCCATGGCGATGCAGATGCCGCCGCGCAGGCCGCCCCAGGTCAGCAGCGGGAAGGCCTGGCCGAACGGCAGCTCGCCGCGCAGCAGCGCCAGCGGCGGCGCCACCGAGACGGCGCGGGCGATCAGCACCAGGGGCACGGCGGCCAGGCCCACGACCAGCAGCCCGGGCCGGCCCAGCAGGGCGAGCCCCTGCAGCCCGATCAGCAGGAAGAGCGCCGCGTTCAGGATGTGGTCGATCAGGTCCCAGAACTTCATCAGGTGGTCGCGCGTGATCTCGGTCATGGCGTCGGTCACGGCGAAATTGCCGACGATGAGGCCGGCGACCGCCATCGCCACGGGGCCGCTGACGCCGAGCGGCTCGGCGGCGACGTAGCCGCCCATGACCAGGGCGACCGTGATCAGGGCCTCGGTGGCGTAGTCCTCGATCGAGCGCATCATCCAGTAGCCGACGGCGCCTACGGCCGCGCCCAGCAGCGCGCCGCCGAACGCCTCGATCGCGAACATCTTCAGCCCCTCGACCGGGCCGATGACGTGGCCGCTCATGGCCGCGCCGAACAGGATCGCGAACACCACGACGCCGACGCCGTCGTTGAACAGGCTCTCGGCCGCCACCGTGGTCTTCAGCAGGGGCGGGGCAGCCGAGCCCTGCAGCAGGGCGATCACGGCGACCGGGTCGGTGGGGCTGATCAGGGCGCCGAACACCAGGCACCAGACGAACGGCACGTCCAGGCCGAACAGGGTGGTCATCAGCTTGAAGCCGCCCGCGACGACCGCCGTCGAGACCAGCACGCCCAGGGTCGACAGGGCGGCGATCAGCCACTGCCCGCGGCGCAGATGGTGCAGGTCGATGTGCAGGGCGCCGGCGAACAGCAGGAACGACAGCATGACGTTCAACAGCGCGGTCTTGAAGTCGATCGCGCTCATGAAGCCGCTGATCGTGGCGCTGAGGTGGGCGTCCGGGACGACGGCGTCGATCGCCATCACCACCAGCGAGGCCACCGCGCCCGTCAGGGTCAGCGCGATCGTCTGCGGCAGCCTGAACGTCAGATGGTTCAGGTAGCCGGCGACGGCGGCCGCCACCATCACGATCGAGGCCGCTTCGAAGGGGCCGATGGTCATGCTCGTTCGCGCCCTCCGCTGCGGGTCCGATGTGGAGGTTTCCCAGCGAACGGCGTGCGGCGCAACACGAACCGGCGCCTGCGGGCCGGCGAGGCGAGTTGATCTCGCTCATGGCGCGCAGCGTGCGGTGGCCCAGTCTCGGGGCGACCCGAGGGAGGGCCTGCCGTGGATTGGCTGCCGATCGCCAAGAGCGCCGATGAGATCGCCGGCGCCAACATGCCCGACTACGACGCGGCCCGCGCGGCGTTCACCTGGGAGGCGGCGCGCGCCCTGCTCGACGGACTGCCGGGCGGGGGCCTCAACATCGCCTACGAGGCGGTCGATCGCCACGTCCGGCACGGCCGCGGCGAGCGGGTCGCGATCCGCTGGCTGGGCGCCCACGGCGCGCGCGAGGATATCACCTACGCTGAGCTCGCCGAGCGCTCGAACCGCTTCGCCGAGGTGCTGGTCTCCCTGGGCGTCGGCAAGGGCGACCGCGTCTTCGCCCTTCTCGGGCGCCGCCCCGAACTGCATGTCGCGGCGCTCGGGACGTTCAAGGCCGGGGCGGTGTTCTGCCCGCTGTTCTCCGCCTTCGGCCCCGAGCCGGTGCGGGCGCGCATGGAGATCGGCGAGGCTTCGGTGCTCGTCACCACCGCGGCGCTCTATGAGCGCAAGGTCGCGCCGGTCCGCGCGGCGCTGCCGAACCTGCGCCGCGTGCTGCTGGCCGACGACGGGGCGCCGGCCGAGGGCTGCGAAAGCCTCGCCCCGCTCATGGCCCGGGCGTCCGGCCGTTTCGACATCGTCCGCACCGAACCCGAAGACCTCGCCCTGCTGCACTTCACCAGCGGCACCACCGGGCGGCCCAAGGGCGCCATGCACGTGCACGCCGCGGTGATCGCCCACCACGTCACCGGACGCTTCGCCCTCGACCTGCATCCGGACGACGTCTTCTGGTGCACGGCCGATCCCGGCTGGGTGACCGGAATGTCGTACGGCGTGATCTCGCCGCTGACCAACGGCGTGACCATGATCCTGGACGAGGCGGAGTTCGACGCCGCCCGCTGGTACGCCCTTCTCCAGGCCGAGGGCGTCAGCGTCTGGTACACGGCGCCCACGGCGATCCGCATGCTGATGCGCGCGGGCGACGAGCTGCCGAAGGGCTTCGACCTCTCGCGCCTGCGCTTCATGGCCAGCGTCGGCGAGCCGCTGAACCCCGAGGCGGTCGCCTGGTCCGCCCGCGTGCTTGGCCGCCCGTTCCACGACAACTGGTGGCAGACCGAGACCGGCGGCATCATGATCGCCAACTACGCCGCCATGGAGGTCAGGCCCGGGTCCATGGGCCGGCCGCTGCCGGGGGTCGAAGCGGGCATTGTCGAGCGAACGGACGAGGGCGTTCGGGAACTCGCCGCCCCGATGACGCCCGGCGAACTGGCGCTGCGGCCCGGCTGGCCCTCCCTGATGCGCGGCTACCTGCACGAGGAGGCGCGCTACGCCAAGGCGTTCGCGGGCGGCTGGTACCTGACCGGCGACCTCGCGATGCGCGACGCCGACGGCTACTACTGGTTCCTCGGCCGCGCCGACGACGTGATCAAGAGCGCCGGCCACCTGATCGGCCCGTTCGAGGTCGAAAGCGTGCTGATGGAGCACCCCGCAGCGGCGGAGGCGGCGGTGATCGGCCTGCCCGACCCGGTCGCCGGCGAGGCGGTGAAAGCCTTCGTCGCCTTGAAGCCCGGCTTCGAGCCCGGCGAGGCCCTGCGCCGCGAATTCCTGGCCCTGGCGCGCCGTCGCCTGGGACCGGTCGTGGCCCCCAAGGACATCGCCTTCCGCGAGAACCTGCCCAAGACCCGCAGCGGCAAGATCATGCGCCGGCTCCTGAAGGCGCGCGAGCTCGGCCTGCCGGAGGGCGACCTGTCGACGCTGGAGAGCGACGAGCGATGACCATTGAAAAGACACGCCTCGACCGGGCGCACGTCCTGGATCAGCTTCGCCGGATGATCCGGGTGCGGATGTTCGAGGCCAAGTGCGCCGAACTCTACTCGGTCGAGAAGATCCGCGGCTTCCTGCACCTCTACGACGGTGAGGAGGCGATCGCCGCCGGCCTCGTCCCGCTGCTGGAGCCGCGCGACCGCATCGTCGCCACCTACCGCGAGCACGCCCATGCCCTCCTGCGCGGCGTGCCGATAGAAAAGGTGATGGCCGAGATGTACGGCAAGGCCGCCGGCTGCAGCGGCGGGCGCGGCGGCTCGATGCACCTGTTCGACGCGGCCACCAACCTCTACGGCGGCAACGCCATCGTCGGCGGCGGCCTGCCTCTGGCCGTGGGCCTCGCCATGGCTGACAAGGCGCAAGGGACCGGCGCCGTCACCGCCTGCTTCTTCGGCGAGGGCGCGGCGGCCGAGGGGGAGTTCCACGAGAGCCTGAACCTCGCCGCCCTCTGGGGCCTGCCGGTGCTGTTCGTCTGCGAGAACAACCGCTACGCCATGGGCACGGCCCTGGAGCGGTCCGAGGCCGAGACCGACATTCACCTGAAGGCGCAGGGCTATCGCATCGCCTCCGAGGCGGTCGACGGCATGGACGTGGTCGCCGTCGAGGTCGCCGCGCGGCGCGCCATCGCCGCCATCCGCGAGACCGGCCGGCCCTATTTCCTGGAGTGCCGCACCTACCGCTTCCGCGCCCACTCGATGTTCGACGCCCAGCTCTACCGCGAGAAGGCCGAGGTCGAGGCCTGGCGGGACAAGGACCCCATCGCCCGCTTCCGCGCCTGGGCCGAGGGCGCGGGCCTCGCCCATCCCGACGACTCCGCGCGCCTGGAGGCCGAGGCGCAGGCCGAGATCGACGCGGCGGTCGCCTTCTCGGAAGCCGCGCCCTGGGAACCGATCGAGAGCCTGACGCGCCACGTGACCGCGGCCGTGCGCCCGCCGCCGCCGCCCGCCGTCTCCCCGTCTGCCGAGACGGTCGAGACCACCTACCGCGAGGCGATGAAGACGGCGATCCGCGAGGCCCTCCAGCGCGAGCCGAAGGCCTTCCTGATGGGCGAGGACGTCGGCCGCTATGGCGGCTGCTACGCCGTCAGCAAGGGGCTGATCGACGAGTTCGGGCCCGAGCGCATCCGCGACACGCCGCTCTCGGAATCCGGCTTCACCGGCGCCGGCATCGGCGCGGCCATGGCCGGGCTGAAGCCGATCGTCGAGGTGATGACGGTGAACTTCAGCCTGCTCGCCCTCGACCAGATCCTGAACAACGCCGCCACGCTCCGGCACATGTCCGGCGGCCAGTTCGCCGCCCCGGTCGTGATCCGCATGGCCACGGGGGCCGGGCGACAGCTCGCCGCCCAGCATTCGCACAGCCTGGAGGGGCTCTACGCCCACGTGCCGGGCCTGCGGGTGCTGGCGCCGGCGACGCTGGAGGACGCCCGCGGCATGCTCTGGACCGCGCTTCAGGAGCCGGACCCGGTGCTGATCTTCGAGCACGTGATGCTCTACAACCGCGCCGGACGCCTCGCCGCCAACGCCGGGGCGGTCGACATCGAGCGCGCGGCGGTGCGCCGGCCGGGCCGCGACGTCAGCCTGATCACCTACGGCGGCTCGCTCTTCAAGACGCTGGAGGCGGCCGAGGCCCTGGCGAAGGACGGCATCGAGGCGGAGGTCGTGGACCTGCGCGTGCTGCGCCCGCTCGACGATGCGACGATCATGGCCTCGGTGCGCCGCACGCGCCGCGCCCTCGTCGTCGACGAGGGCTGGCGGAGCGGCTCGCTCGCCGCCGAGGTCGGCATGCGGATCATGGAGCAGGCGTTCTTCGACCTCGACGCGCCCGTCGCCCGGGTGTGCAGCGCCGAGGTCCCGATCCCCTATCCGCGCCACCTCGAGGAGGCCGCCCTGCCGCAGGCCCCGGCCATCGCCGCCGCCGCGAAGGCGCTGATGGGCCGCGCCTGATGGCCGAGTTCCGCATGCCCTCCCTCGGCGCCGACATGGAGGCCGGGACTCTGGTGGAGTGGCTGGTCAAGCCG
>DASZQQ010000509.1:0-1661 GCA_035549595.1 Caulobacteraceae bacterium | reverse complement strand
ACCAGCCAGGTCATGGCGAAGGCGACCGAGGCGGGGAGCCCGGTGTAGCCGGCGCCGCGCTGGGCGAAGTTCAGCACCCCGCCGACGGCGCCGACGACCACCGAGGCGCCGGCGATCTGCAGCGGCAGCGTCGCCGTCTCGATGGTCTGCGGCGTATTGATGAACAGCGACAGCACCAGCCGGGGCGCCAGGACCAGGACGAGGCTGAACGGCGCCAGGACGGCGGCGGCGGCGAGGGCGCTCTGGCGTCCCCAGGCGCGGGCGTCCGCCGGATCGCCGCGGCCGAGCGCGCCGCCGACCAGGGTCGCGGCGGCGACGCCGACCCCCGACGAGACGAAGTAGGCCAGGTTCACGACCTGGGTGGTGACGTTGGCCGCGGCGGCCGCGCGAACACCGATCTGGCCGATGACGGCGAAATACAGGGTCATGGCCACGAACTGCAGCGACTGCTGCAGGCTGACGGGGACGCCGATGGCGATCAGCGTCCGGGCGCGGCGCCACGATGGCGGCCGCAGCCAGCCATGCGCCGGGCGCGCTGCGCGAAGGGCGAGGGCGGCGTGCAGGACGGTGGCGAAGAGGGCGCCCAGGCTGGCGGCCAGGCCGGCCCCGAACGCGCCCAGCGCCGGCAGGCCGAGGCGGCCGAACGTCAGGGCCCAGACCAGCAGGACGTGGACGGGAAGCTGCACAAGGTTGACGGCGGTCGCCCGCTGCGGACGGCCGACGCCGTTCCAGTAAGCGGCGAAGGTCATGTTGAACGCCAGCGCCAGCAGCAGCGGGCTGTAGCCGGCGATGTAGGCCGCCCCCTCGCGCGCGGCCGCGGCGTCGTGCAGGGCGAGGCCCACCAGCGGCGGGACGGCGAGGGCGCTGGCGATCGCCAGGGGAACGCCGAGGGCGGCGGCGAGCCACAGGCCGTCCGCCAGCGCCTGGGCGGCCTCGCCCGGCTCGCCGGCGCCGGTCCGCCGCGCGACGGAGGCCTGGACGGAGGTGTCCACACCGAAGAGTAGCGCCAGCAGGATCGAGAACAGGGCGCCCGCCACCCCGACGCCAGCCAGGGCCGCGTCGCCGAGTCTGCCAACCATGGCCGTACTGACGAGGCCCATGGCGTTCTGCAGCACCAGCGACCCGGCCACAGGAATGGAAAGGCCGAAAAGGCTGCGCACGCGGGACCAGGGAAAACGGGACATGGAAAGCGGACCTCTTGGAGGCTGCGGCGACACGGTTGCGCTAACGCCGGTTGCAATCCAGTGATACTGAAATCGGTGCATGAGTGATTTCGATTTCAACCAGATCCGACGCCTCGACGGCTCGCTGCTGCTGGTGTTCCGGGAACTGCTGCGCCGGCGCCGCGCCACCGAGGTCGCGGACCGGCTGGGTCTCAGCCCCTCGGCGATCAGCCACGCCCTGACGCGCCTGCGCGACCTGTTCGGCGACCCGCTGTTCGTGCGCCGTCCGCACGGCCTGGAGCCGACCCGGCGCGCGCTGGAGCTGGGGCCGAAGATCGACGCCCTGCTGGAGGCGGTCGCCGAGACGCTGGGCTCGGAGCGGGCGTTCGATCCGGGCGAGACCGAGCGCCGATTCGTCCTCGCGGCCCCGGAGTTTGTCAGCGCGGTGATCGGCGCGCCGCTGCTCGACATCTTCGCCGCCGAGGCCCCGCGCGCCTC
>DASZQQ010000508.1:0-4855 GCA_035549595.1 Caulobacteraceae bacterium | reverse complement strand
GAGTCTCAGGCGCCGCCGCGCTCGGCGAGGCTGGCGCGGTAGGCGGCGTAGGTGGGCTGGTCGACGGCGAGCTTGGCCATCGTCGTCTTCCAGAGGTGCTCCTTCAGGCCCGGCGTCTCGAGGCCGAGCTCGCCGCTCTCGATGCGCTTCGCCAGCTCGACGTTGAGGTCGAACAGCGTCCCGTCGTGGCCCAGGATCGCGTTCAGGCGGTCCTTCTCGGCCGCGTCGTCGGCGGGAGAGTTCTCCAGGTCGCGCTTCATCATCTCCAGCGCGTTGGCCGCCACGCGGGCCTGGAACGAGGTCGCGCCGGTGGTCTCGGCGGCGACGATGGTCTTCAGGAAGACGGCGACGGCGCCGATCACCTCGGCCGGGGTGGGATGGTCCTGCATCGCTACCTCGCCAGCAGCCGGAGGATGTCGATCTCGTTCTCGGAGGTGCGCCGCGCGATGACGGCGCGCTCCACCGAGGGGTCGGCGCCGCGGAAGGACGCGGTCATGCCCGCGCACATCACGCCCCAGCGCAGCGAGCCGAACACCTCCCAGAAGTGGGCGTGGGCGCGGTCCACCGGCGCGCCGCCGGCGGCCTCGTAGCCGGCCCACAGGTCCTCGCGCTCGCCGAAGCCGCCGACCGGCTTGTCGACCACGCCGAACCGCCACGGGTTGGTGCAGATCCAGCCGAGATCCTCCATGGGATCGCCGACGTGGGCGATCTCCCAGTCCAGGACGGCGCGCACGCCGTCCGGCCCGACCATCAGGTTCCCGTTGCGGAAGTCGCCGTGCACCAGCTTCAGCGTCTTCGGAGCCGGCGGCATGTGCTCCTTCAGCCAGCGGAAGGCGATCTCGAACACCGGCCGCGGCCAGCCGGTGGAGCGGTAGATGGTCTCGTACTGCGTCAGCAGGTCGGCCGCGGTCGAGCGCTTCAGGCGCGGATACCTGTCCGGATCCATGGTGTGGATGCGGGCCAGGATCTCGCCGCACTGGTGCGCCAGGAACGTCCGCGTCTGGGCGAACTGCTCGCCCTTGGCGATGCGCCCGCCCAGGGTCTCGCCCTCGACGAAGCCCATGATGAAGCCGTGGCCCAGGCCGTCCTCGGGCTGCAGCACGTAGCGCACCGGGGGCACCGGCACGCCCTTCTCGGCCGCACCTTCCAGCAGCGCCGCCTCGGTCTCCAGGCCCACGGCCGTCTCGGAGACGCGCGTGCCGCCGGGCGCCCGGCGCAGGATCACCGAGGTCTCGGTGTCGCCGTCGACCAGCTCGAAGCGCCAGACTTCCTGGGTCGCGCCCGCGGTCAGCCGGCGCAGGCCGCGCATGCCGTCGACGCCCAGGCGCGTCTTCGCGACCTTGTCGAGCTCGGCCTCGATCTCGTTGGCCTGAACGCCGCTCAAGCCCGTCCTCCCTCGTCGTTTGCGGCCGCGACCCTAGCCCACGGCCAAGGCCCGTCCAACGGTCACGCGAGGTCAGCCCGGTCGCTTTTTTGGAGCGCGTTCCAAAGTCCGACTCCGCGGGCCACGTCGAGGCGGCGCCGCGTGTCGCGAGGTTTGAAACCGAACCCCTACGCCTCCACCGGCTCCCCGGCGCAGGCGCGGTCGTAGGCGGCCCACATGGGGGCGCAGTCGACCACCTGGCCCTCGTCCATGGCGCGGTCGATGGCCATCACCGTCAGGCCGGCTTCCATGGAGTCCTGCGGCGTGACGGGGAACGGCGCGCGGTTCTCCAGCGCGGCCAGCAGGTCGACGGCCATGGCCTGGTCGGCGCCGTTGTGGCTGTCGTCGGTGCGGTTGGCGTAGTCGATGCGCTCGGGCTTGGCCCGGTCCAGGGCCTTGCGCACCATCAGCTTGTTGCGCACCAGGTCGGCGATCAGCGTGCCCTCGGCCCCGGCCACGTACCAGCGCCGCTCCGAGAGGGCGACGTGGCTGTTGGAGTGGAACGAGAGCCGCACGCCGTTCTGGTACTCGACGATCGCCACCTGGTGGTCGGCGACGTCCATGTCGGACTGGAACGGGTCGTTCGAGGCGCCCCAGCCGGCGTCGCGGCCGACGTAGGCCGGGCGGCCGTCCTCGTAGAACCGCGGGGCGTTCTCGCGGTGCGGGGCGAAGATCCGCCGGCCGCCGAAGCTCGCCACCCTGGCCGGCCTGGCACCGATGAAGCGGCCGAAGATATCGAAGTCGTGGCAGACCTTGTCGAGCATGAACGAGCCGCCCCAGTCGCGCCGGCGGCGCCAGTTGCGGGCCAGGTACCCGCCGTGCTCGGGCGGCAGGTGCTCGGTGGCGTCGACCGAGATCAGTTCGCCGAGCTCGCCGGCGTCGATGCGGGCGAACACCTCGCGCACGATCGGCATCGAGCGCATGACGAGCCCGATAAACAGCGGCGGCGTGCCCGGCCGCGCCAGGATCCGCGCCAGGTCGAAGGTCTCGGCCTCGGTGCGCACGATCGGCTTCTCGGCGAAGATCGGCCAGCCGGCGGCGAAGGCGGCCTTCAGGTGATCCAGGTGCAGGTGGTTGGGCGAGCCGATCATCACGAGATCGAACGGCCCCTCGGCCAGCAGCGCCTTCGGGTCGGCGAACCTGCGCCCCGGATCGATGCCCACCGCCTTCAGGATCGGCAGGCCGATCGGCTGCTCGTCGACGTGGCCGGCGACCTCCAGCGACCAGCCCATCTCCTTCATCGCGCCCAGCACGTGGGCGATGCGCTGGCCAAGGCCGATGACGGCGATGCGGTAGGTCTTCATGAGGGCTCCCTGAACTGGCGGCCGCAATCAGCCACGCCCGCGCGCCCAGGGCAACGTCAGACGAAGCGCGGGATCGGCCCCACCTGCGGGGTCTGGTCGGGCAGGTCGACGAACACCTCGTCGACGTAGCACCAGCCCCAGCCTTCGGGCGGGTCATAGCCCTCGATGATCGGATGGCCGGTGGCGTGGAAGTGCTTGGTCGCGTGCCTGTTCGGCGAGTCGTCGCAGCAGCCGACGTGGCCGCAGGTGCGGCAAAGGCGCAGGTGCACCCAGATCGAGCCGCTCCTCAGGCATTCCTCGCAGCCGCGGGTCGCCGGGATCACCTCGCCGACGCCGGCGACATGGGCGCAGTCACTGGCCATGGGCCCCTCCCTCCCGTTGCTCGCGGGCGCCGGCCAGGTAGCCGTGCAGCGCCGCCACAACCTGGGCGCCCTCGCCGACCGAGGCGGCGACGCGCTTGATCGAGCCGGAGCGGACGTCGCCGATGGCGAACACCCCGCGGCGGTTGGTCTCCAGCGGACCACGGTCCTCGCCGGCCGCCTCGCCGGTCAGGACGAAGCCCTTGCCGTCGAGGGCGACGCCGCACTCGGCCAGCCAGTCGGTGTTGGGCGCCGCGCCGATGAACAGGAACAGGTGGCGGATGTCGCGGGTGGTCTCCTCGCCCGTGCGGCGATGGCGCCAGCGGATGCGCTCCATCACCCCGTCCGCACCTTCGAGGCCCACCACCTCGGACTGCGTGACCACCTCGACGTTGTCCAGGCCGCGGATGCGGTCGACCAGGTACTGGCTCATGTCCTTGCGCAGGTCGGCCGCGCGGACCAGCACCCAGACCTTCTTCGCGCGCCCGGCCAGGTAGACCACCGCCTGGCCGGCCGAGTTGCCCCCGCCGACCAGGGCCACCTCCTGCCCGGCGCAGAGCTTCGCCTCTGCGGCCGAGGCCCAGTAGTGCACCGAGGCGCCTTCGAAGGCCTCCAGTTCGGGCAGGTCGAGGCGGCGGTAGCGGGCGCCGCTGGCGATGACCACGCTGCGCGCGCGGGCGGTCTCGTCGGCGGCGAGGCGCAGGCGAAAGCCGCCATCCCCGTCCGACGCCAGGTGCGCGGCCTCGTCCGGGATGGCCATCTCGACGCCGAACTTCTGGGCCTGGTTGTAGGCCCGGCCCATCAGGGCCATGCCGCTGATCCCGGTCGGGAAGCCCAGGTAGTTCTCGATCCGCGACGAGGCCCCCGCCTGGCCGCCGAACGCGCGGCAGTCCAGCACCAGGGTCGAGAGTCCCTCGGAGCCGGCGTAGACTGCCGCCGCCAGGCCCGCCGGCCCCGCGCCGATCACCGCGACGTCGTAGACGTGGTCGGCGTCGATCGGCCGGACGAGGCCGATGCACCGCGCCAGCTTGTCCTCCGTCGGGTTCTGCAGCAGCGCGCCGGCCGGGCAGAGCACGATCGGCAGGGCCGCTTCGTCGACGTGGAAGCGCTCGATCAGGGCCCGCGCCTGCGGATCATGGTCGGGGTCGAGCCGATGGAAGGGCTGGCCGTTGCGGCCCAGGAAGCTCTCCAGGCGCAGGACGTCGCGGTGGCCTTCGCGCCCGACGATGACCGGTCCGGCGCCGCCGGAATCGATCAGGGCCATGCGGCGCAGGATCAGCGCGCGCATGATCCGCTCGCCGAGCTCGGCCTCGGCGATCATCAGCGTGCGCAGCCGCTCGGGAGCAATGCGCAGCACCTCGGTGTCGCCGACGGCGTGGGCGTCGACCAGCGACGGCTGGCCGGAGAGCTGGGCGAGCTCGCCCTGGAACTCGCCCGGCCCGTGGACGACGATCTCCTCGCGCCCGCCCTCGGTGTCGGGCTCGCTGACGCGCACCTGGCCGGCCAGGATCACCGAGAAGCCGGCGCCGTCGTCGCCGACGGTGGCCAGCGCCTCGCCGTCGGCGTAGCGGCGCGTCTCGCCGAACCTGAGCAGCCGCTGCAACTCATGGTCCGCCAGGCGCGGGAACGCCTGGTCGCGGCGGGCGTCCAGGATGGTGCGGTTGAGCGGGGCCATGAACGCAGCCTTTCAGGGTGCAGCATGGCACGAGAATGGCCGCCAGGCATCCCGCCCAAGGTGTCGGTCCGGACGAGCGGACGCGCCTATCCCC
>DASZQQ010000507.1:0-5606 GCA_035549595.1 Caulobacteraceae bacterium | reverse complement strand
GTCCTGCGCCCTCCTGGCTGCTGGCGGTGGCGCTGGGCGCGCTGCCCTTCACGGCGATCTATCTGTGGTCGGAGCTGGCGCCGTTCGCCGGCCATGCGATGGACCGCGGCCAGATCCTGGGCCGGGACTTCATCAACATCTGGTCGAGCGCGCGCCTGCTGCTGGAGGGGCGGCTGGCCGACGTGTTCGTCCCGGCGCGCTACACCGCCGCGCTCGGGCGGCTGTGGGGCCCGGGCCTGGGCGGGCACAGCTTCTCCTATCCGCCGAGCCTCTTCCCGCTGACCGTCTGGGCCGGGCCGCTGGACTACCGCGCGGCCCTGGCGCTCTGGAGCCTCGGGTGCCTGGCGCTGCTGGCGCTCGCCCTTCGTCCGGCCTGGCGCCAGCCGCTGCTGGTCCTGGCGGCCCTGACCAGCCCCGCGGTCGCCTGCTGCCTGGAGGCCGGCCAGACCGGGTGCCTGGTCAGCGGCCTCGTCTTCCTCGGCCTTCGCCTCGCGGACCGCCGGCCCTGGCTCGCCGGCGCCCTGATCGGCCTTGCCGCCGTCAAGCCGCAGCTGCTGCTGCTCGTGCCGGTGGCGCTGCTGGCGGCGCAGCGCTGGCGGGTGATCGCCGGGGCGGCGGCGGGCGCGATCGCGGCCGCGGCGCTGGGCGCCCTCATCGCAGGGCCCGAGGCCTGGCGGCTCTATCTCTCCGACACCGCCCCCTACCAGGGCCAGCTGCTGCTGCACTCGACCGGGTTCTGGAAGTCGATGACGCCGAGCCCGTTCGTCGCGGCCCTGACGGCGGGCGCCCCGCTCGGCCTGGCGGCGGCGCTGCAGGGGCTGATCCTCGCCGTCTGCGCCGGCGCGGTCGCCTGGCGGTTCCGGGCCCTGCACGCGGCCCGCCGGCCGATCGCCAGCCTCGACATCCTGCTGCTGGCCGCCGCGGTGTTCGTCGCCACGCCCTACAGCTTCAACTACGACATGCCGCTTCTGGCCCTGGCGCTCGCCGCAGCCGCGGCCGACGGCTGGCGGCCAGGTCCCGTCGGCGGGCTCGGCGCCGCCCTGCTGTGGCTGGCGCCGATCCTGCTGCCGCCGGTCCTGCTGCGTCCGCTGGGCGTGACCCTGCCCGACGAGGCGTGGTCGCACTGGCCGATCCTGGCGATCCTCTGCACCCTCGGCGTCGTCGGGATCTGGGCCAGCATCGCCATCCCCGGACGCCGGGCCAGTCACGCCGTTCCCGCCGCAAGGACTTCTCCATGAGCCCCAGGATCCTCGTCACCGGCGGCGCCGGCTACGTCGGCTCGCACGCCTGCATGGCCCTGGCGGCGGCCGGCTTCACGCCGGTGGTGTTCGACGACCTTTCCAACGGCCACGCGGCCTTCGTGCAGTGGGGGCCGCTGGAGCACGGCGACATCCGCGACCGCGCGGCGGTGGCGTCGGTGTTCGAGCGCCACCGGCCGGCCGGGGTGCTGCACTTCGCCGGCCTGATCGAGGTCGGCGGTTCGGTGCGCGAGCCGGCGCGGTACCTGGACGTGAACGTCGGCGGCTCGCTGGTGGTGATCCGCGAGGCCCAGGCCGCCGGCGCGCCGATGGTGTTCTCCTCGACCTGCGCCATCTATGGCGAGCCCCAGCGCCTGCCACTGACCGAGGACCACCCGCGCGCGCCGCTCAGCCCCTACGGCCGTTCCAAGCTGATGGTCGAGGAGGCGCTGGACGAGCTGCGCCGGTGGGCCGGCTACCGCGCCATCGCGCTGCGCTACTTCAACGCCGCCGGCGGCGACCCGGAAGGGCGGATCGGCGAGCGGCACGAGCCGGAGACCCACGTCCTGCCCCTGGCCATCGACGCGGCCCTGGCCGAGCGGACGTTCACGGTGTTCGGCGACGACTATGCGACGCCCGACGGCACCGCGGTGCGCGACTACGTGCATGTGCTGGACCTCGCCGACGCCCACGTCCTGGCGCTGAAGCGCCTGCTGGAGGGCGGCGAGGGCGGGGCGTTCAACCTCGGCGCCGGCCGCGGCGTCAGCGTCGCCGACCTGCTGGCCGTGGTGCGGCGCAAGACCAACCGGCGGCTGGAGACCAAGGTCGGGCCGCGCCGGGCCGGCGATCCGGCCGTGCTGGTGGCCGACAATACCGCCGCGCGCGAGGGCCTGGGCTGGCGACCGCGTTTCGGGCTCGAGGAGACGGTGGAACACGCCTGCCTGTGGCGGCGCGCCGAGGCCGGGCGCGCGGCGGGCGGCTGACACACCAAGGTATCGTCGCCCTTCGCCGCAAGTATGGTTAACAAGCTCTTAATTTTGCTGGACAAAGCCCCGGCCAGTCAGGATATGGTTCAGCTCCGGTAAACGGAGTCGCGGCATGTCCCGCCTGAAGCGTCTGGCGCCCTTCTTCCTGGTCGGTCCGATCTCCGGGCCGCTGCTGGCGGGCGTCGTCTTCAACTTCCGCGACGGCCGTCCGGTGCTGGGCTCGCTCTACGCCGTGGCCCTCGCCGAATATGCGGTGCTGCTTCCCTGGCTGACCGCGCACCTGGGCCTCAAACTCCTCTAGGCCCGCCCGTCCGCGCCGTCCCGGCGCGAGGCGCGGCGCGGACTGTCGGCGTCGCGGGAGGATGCGGTCATGCACGGTGGGCCAGACCCGCGGCGAACGCGCGCCCGCGAAGGACCGCCCCCGATCTGAGGTGCTTTCGGCGCGGCGCCGCGGGAACCTTCGCCGCGGCTCGCTTCTTCCCGTGGTCATCGAGGTGAGTCGCCGCCGCTCCCCTCGAGGCCGGTTTCGACGCGAAGCTCCATCCCCCAGCCCTCAACCAGAGGCGCCGCCAGGAGTTCCCGCCGGGGCCAGGGCCTCGAACGCCCTGGGCGTGAAGGTCACCCTGACCTCGGCGCCCAGGCGGGCCCGCTCGCCGTCCAGGATCACCGGCACCCGGCCCTTGGCCCGGACGCTGAGGCGCTGGACCCGCGCCAGGGCCACCGACGGATCGCGCCGCCAGTCGTCGAACACGGCGTGGAAGGCCAGGCGGAACAGGTCCGCCGCCGTCGAGGCGCCCAGCGCCGCGGCCTCCAGCGCCGGCGTGTCGGCGTCGAGCGCCTTGGAGATCAGCGGGCAGATCACGGCGACGGCCTCCGCCTCTCCGGCCGCGACCTCGCCCAGGCGGTAGTCCAGCGGGTCGCCGCCCACGTGGCGCAGCGCGGCGACCGACGCCTCGGCCGCCTCGGCCAGGTCGCCCTGGCGCAGGGCCTCGCGGGCGTCGGCCCACAGCGACGGGGCGCCCAGGATGGCGGCGCAGTAGAACGGCTGGCCGTTGGCGCGCCCGCCGCTGACCGTCCGCACCCGGGGCGAGGCGAGGGTGTCGGCCAGCGCCGCCTGCCAGGACCTCTGGCCGTAGAGGGCATGGGGCAGCATGTTCATGGTCCCGCCCGGCAGCGGGGCCAGTCGCTTGCCGGCCTTGCCGCAAAGGGCGGCCGCCGAGCGGATGGTGCCGTCGCCGCCGAGGGTGATCACGAGGTCCGCTCCGGTCACGGCCTCGGCCAGCGCCCCGTCGATCTCGTCCGGCTGGGCGCTGACGACCCTGGCGTCACCGAGGCCGGCGGCCTTGAGGATATCGGTCATCTCGCCGGGCGAGGCGGGCGTCCAGCCGCCGCTGCCGGCGTTCATCACCGCCACCACGCGCCCCGCGTCGAACCCGGCGCCGGCGCTCATGCGGGCGTCGCCTGGGTCTCGGCCAGGACGGCGGCCCCGGTCCTGAGCGGCGTGCGCCAGACCTCGGCCGGCGCCAGCTGACGCCCGTCCCAGGCCATGGCGGTGACCGTCATCTGTCCGGCATCCGCCTCCAGCACGTTGAATCCCGGCGGCGCGCCGCGCTCGCGCAGCGACAGGGTGCCGGCGCCGACCGCATAGGTCCGCCCCTCGCCGTACGGCAGCGCCTGGACGAAGGGGACGTGCAGGTGGCCGCTCAGGATCACGTCGACGCCGGCCTCGGCGAGGCGGCGCGCACCCTCGCGTCCGCCACGCACTCGCGCGGTCATCGGCGCGCCGGGCAGCTCCATCAGCGGGTGGTGGCAGACGAACAGGCGCAGGACCCCGGCGGGCGTGCGGCCGAGGGCGGCCGCGGCGGCCTCGGCCTGGCCACGGGTGAACTCGCCCTTGGACCAGTCCATCCGGACCTGCCACCCGCGGGCGGTGTTGGCGGCGCTCGCACAGATCGCCGGCGAGACGAACGCGTCGCCATGCGCCGGTCCGATGGCGCGCTCGTAGCGGGCGAAGGGCGCGGTGAGCCGCTCCCAAAGACCCATCCACGGCGTGTCGTGATTGCCCGGGACCACCAGGCGCGGCCCCGGCAGGCGGGCGAACCATCGCCGGGCCGCCTCGAACTCCCGCCGCTCGCCGTACTGGGTCACGTCCCCGGAGACCACCAGCAGGTCGAACGGCGTCTTGGCGATGAAGAGCGCCGTGGCGTCGACGGCGGCCACGTTCTCGTGGCCGAAATGAATGTCGGATAGATGCAGCACGCGGACGGTCATGGACGCTGAACACCCCGCCCGGCGCCGGCGGCGTCTGCCCAAACGATCGGCGTCGCGCCGGGTTCCGCGGCTTCAGTCCGGGCGGCCGAAACCGGCCCCGGCACAGGCGTCCCGCGGCCTACTCAAATTGAGTGTGCAAGAGCACGTTTTCGCCTTTGTATCCAGCGGCGAATTGTGAACCTGTTGGTTGAGTTCAGGCTGAGGACAGTTGCAGCCGGCAGTCCAACACTTCGGAACATATCCTGGTTCGTGAGCGAAAGTGAAAACACAACTCATCGGGTCGTCGCGTCGATAGGCCTCACGTCAAGGCTGGGCGCGGAGTACTTCCTGGAGACCTCACGGGTGTTCGGCGGGGTGGTGCCCGGGGACACGCTGACGACGCTTGTCTTTCTCACCATTGTCAGCCGCAACCTGAAGGCCGTCGAAGGCGACGGCGCGTCGATGTTCGCCGGAGACATCCCCGACACCCTGCGCGCGCCGGTGACCGTGTACGCCGTGGCGAAGGACCTGGGGCTCAGCTACGAGACTGTCCGCCGGCACGTGCGCCGCCTGGTCGACAGCGGCGTGTGCGAACGGGGCGGGGCGGGGCTGGTGGTTCCGGCCAGCGTGTTCAACCGGCCCGAATTCGTCCGCGCGCTGGCGCGCAATCACGAGAACGTCCAGCGGCTCATGCGCAGTCTTCAGGACCTTTGACGGCTGCGCACGTTCCGCACGGCGGAACGAGCGGTGGCTTGCACAGGGTGTGGGCGCAAAAAGTGACTCCACATATGGTGCAAATGCACTTTCCCCTTGACTCTGTGGACGGATCGCCCCAACGACAGAGCTTGTAGGGGCCGTGGGGGCCGTTTGGGAATCCGAGTCCGGTGACGTCCGCGCTCAGTCACGATGATGTCCGCACCCTGCTTCGGCAGGTGGACGGCGACGCGCGCTGCATCGTCGCGCTCGGCCACGCCTCCGGAGCGGACCGCGGCGGCCGCCTGGCGCCTCTGGCGGTGGTGGCCAACCTGGCCGCGGCCGGCGGCGCCTCCCGCGCCCTGGCCCTGATCGCCGAGGCCGGCGTCTGCCTCGAGACGGCGGAGCTGGCGCGTTGATGCGGCTTCACCTTCTGTGG
>DASZQQ010000506.1:0-3768 GCA_035549595.1 Caulobacteraceae bacterium | reverse complement strand
CCCACGCCGACGCCCAGCAGCACGCCGGCCGACACGAGCGCCAGCCAGGCGCGCCGCCAGCCGGCGGCTAGGGCGCCGACAGCCGCGCCCAGGGGGCCGGCGGATGGAGAATGCGACTCGGTCATGCAGTCAGGCGAAGGTGGTCGAAATATCGCCCTGGCTGAGGTCGCGATAGACCCTGGCCCACGGCGCGCCGAAGAGGGCGTAGATGACGCCGACGAACGGCGCCCAGACGACGGCGAACACGACGAGGAACGGCGCCAGCCTGCCGAGCACGGCGGCGGGCGGGCCGAGCAGGAAGTCGCGCAGGTGGTCCAGCCCGCCGACCGTCGCCATCAGCGCTCCGCCCCCGACCAGGAGCAGCACCCCGAAGATGACCGCCTCGGCGGCGAGCAGCATCAGGAACAGCACCACGGCCAAGCCGAGCAGCGGCAGGACGCGCCCCCGGGTCAGGCGCCAGGACTCGGCGAAGTGGAACTGGCCGTCGGCGACGATCATCGGCCCGACCATCGAGTAGCGCAGGGCGAGGTAGATCAGCCCCAGGAACACGGCGACCACCGCGATCACGGCGAACACGACCGCTGCGGCCACGGCGTGGACGGCCGCCAGGATGGCGACGACGATGAAGATGGGGATCATCACCACCGCGAGGCCGATGCTGAAGGCGAAGTAGGCCCCGACCGCCAGCACGCACAGGTACAGCTCGCTCATGCCCAGGCGCAGGTAGCCGAAGCGGCTCTGCTCCGGGTGCAGGACGGCCCGGAACACCGCCGCGTAGACCACCATCTGAGTGGCCATGGACACGAGGCCGACCAGGATGCTGTAGCCCTCCATCTGCATGAGATGCTGCAGGGCCGCCGGATCGAGCGGCGGCCGGCCGCCGCCGGCAGGCGGCAGCGAGATCCGAAGCGAGCCGAGGTAGATCGGCATGTAGAACCACCACACCACCGCGGTCAGCAGCATCTGCAGCACGCCCCAGGCGAGCACGGCGAGGGGCTGGCGGCGAACGAGGGCGAACCCCTCGCCGATCGCCGCCCCGATCGCGACTTGGGTCATGCGGCGTCCCTCAGGCGAAGTTCGACGCTATGTCGGCGTCGGGATTGAGCTGCTTGTACATGCGCGCGACCGTCGTCCAGGTCAGGGCGTTGATCACGCCGAACACGACCACCATCAGCAGCGCCACGAACACGATGATCGGGCCCAGAGCGCTCAGCCAGACGCCCGGCGGCCCCTGGAACAGCGCCTGCGGATTGCGCAGCGCCGGCGTGGCCGCGATGAAGCCGAACACGCCCGCCGCCCCGATGATCGACACCACCACGTAGAGGGCGATGCCGATCAGCACCACCAGCAGCATCGCCAGGAACATCTGCAGCGCGTGGCCCTTGGTCATGGCCCAGGATTCGAACAGGCGGAACTCGCGGTCGCGGTAGCTGAGCACCGGCCCGAGGCTGAGCCGGATCCACACCCAGAAAGTCACGCCGATCACCACCAGCTGGCCCAGGAACCGGACCAGGACCATGACGGCCAGGGCGCCGCCGTCGTGCTCCGTGCCGCCGCCGGCGATCCCCACGGTCATCGCCACCGACAGGATCGTCAGGGGAATCGACAGCACGATCTGGATCACCCCCAGCAACAGGCCCTGCACGAAGTTGACCGCGATCAGCCACAGCTCCTGGCGCCCCAGGCGCAGGTAGGCGAAGCCGACGTTGTCAGGCTCCAGCTCGGCGCGGATCGCCGCGGCGGACACCATCGCCCCCAGCACCAGCATGCCGATCAGGAACAGGAAGTAGAAGCCGATGAAGCCGCCGATCATGCCGATGATCTGCGCGGGCGCCGGCTTCGCGCCCGCGGCCAGCAGCGGGCCGATCATGGCGATCATCCCGCCCCCGAACAGGACCAGCAGCAGCACCACATAGGCCACGACGACGAGGCCCCAGGTCAGCACCACGAGCGGCTTGCGGAACACCAGGTTGACGCCCGCGGTGGCGGCCTCGCCGATATCGATCTGCGCCATGGCCCCCTCCGGGTTCGACAGCCCGCGGCGAGCATAGCCGCGAATCCCCGCGCCCCGCCACCTTTCGGCGCACGCCGTTCGGCCAGCCCGCTTCCGCCCTGCCCCTTCCGCCGTCCCCGCGCGAAGCGTAGAAGCCCGGCCCATGTCCGAACCCATCCATATCGTCGGCGGGGGCCTGGCCGGCTCGGAAGCCGCCTGGCAGGCCGCCGAGGCCGGGGCGCAGGTGGTGCTGCACGAGATGCGCCCCCTCGTGGGCACGCCCGCCCACCAGACCGACCGCCTGGCCGAGCTGGTGTGCTCGAACTCGTTCCGCTCCGACGACTGGGCCTACAACGCCGTCGGCCTGCTGCACGCCGAGATGCGGCGCTGCGGCTCGCTGATCATGGCCTGCGGCGACGCCCACCAGACCCCGGCCGGCGGCGCCCTGGCCGTGGACCGCGAGGGCTTCTCCGAAGCCGTCACCCGGCGCCTGGCCGCCCACCCGCGCATCCGCATCGAGCGCGGCGAGGTCGCGGGCCTGCCGCCCGCCGACTGGGACCAGGTGGTGATCGCCACCGGCCCCCTCACCTCCCCGGCCCTCAGCCAGGCGGTGCTCTCGCTGACCGGCGAGGACCAGCTGTCGTTCTTCGACGCCATCGCCCCGATCGTGCACTTCGAATCCATCGACATGGACGTGGCCTGGCGCCAGTCGCGCTACGACAAGGAAGGCCCGGGCGGCGACGCGGCGGCCTACATCAACTGTCCGATGGACAAGGCCCAGTACGAGGCCTTCGTCGACGCCCTGCTGGCCGGGCCCAAGGCCGAGTTCAAGGACTGGGAGCACGTGCCCTACTTCGACGGCTGCCTGCCGATCGAGGTGATGGCCGAGCGCGGCCGCGAGACCCTGCGCCACGGGCCGATGAAGCCGGTGGGCCTCACCAATCCGCACCGGCCCGGCGAGAAGGCCTATGCTGTGGTGCAGCTGCGCCAGGACAACGCCCTCGGCACCCTCTGGAACATGGTCGGCTTCCAGACCAAGCTGAAGCACGGCGCCCAGACCGAGGTCTTCCGCACCATCCCGGGCCTGGAGAAGGCCGTCTTCGCCCGCCTGGGCGGCCTGCACCGCAACACCTTCCTGAACAGTCCGCGCCTGCTGGACCGCCAGCTGCGGCTGAAGGTCCAGCCGCGCCTGCGCTTCGCCGGCCAGGTGACCGGGGTCGAGGGCTATGTGGAAAGCGCCGCCATCGGCCTCATGGCCGGGCGCTTCGCCGCCGCCGACCGCCTGGGCCGAACGGTCGAGCCGCCGCCGGCGACGACGGCCCTGGGGGCCCTGATCGGCCACATCACCGGCGGCCACCTCGAGGGCGGCTCCGGCTCGTTCCAGCCGATGAACATCAACTACGGCCTCCTGCCGCCGATGGAGGCCCCGCGCAGCGCCGAGGACGGCAAGCGCTTCGCCCGCGGCGACCGCGGCCGCGCGCGCAAGAAGGCCATGAGCGAACGCGCCCTGGCGGACCTTTCCGCCTGGCTCGGCGAAGCCCCCCGCGCGGCCGCGGAATAGGCGCCAGGTCCGCCGATTTGGGCGCGTTGCGGCGCGCCCGCGGCGAACCACGAAAGGACACGACTGAAGCGCTGCGGCGGCGGCGAACGCCGTCATCCTTGTCCACGAACCACACGAACCACACGAACGCGCCGCAACCGGCCTGTCCGCCTGAGCCGTCACGGGCCCGTTCGTGTGGTTCGTGTGGTTCGTGGACAGATCCTATTGAGCGCCA
>DASZQQ010000505.1:0-18182 GCA_035549595.1 Caulobacteraceae bacterium | reverse complement strand
GGACACACACGACTTTCCCGCCCGACGCTGACCGGCCAGTGCGCTGGAAAGTCGTGTGTGTCCCCACTTTCGCCCACTTTCGCTTGATCCCGCGGGCGCGAGCGACGATCTAGGCCGGCATGGCGACGGTGATCGACAAGGGCGCGGCCAGGGCGCTGCGCCACCCGGAGAAGCAGGCGCGGCCGGATACGCCGATCCTGCGCAAGCCCGAGTGGCTGCGCGTGCGCGCGCCAGGCTCGCCAGGCTATTCGGCCACCCGCGACATCGTCCGCACCCACGGCCTCGTCACCGTCTGCGAGGAGGCGGGCTGCCCGAACATCGGCGAGTGCTGGACCAAGTCGCACGCCACCATGATGATCATGGGCGAGACCTGCACGCGGGCCTGCGCCTTCTGCAACGTCGCCACCGGCCTGCCGCAGCCGCTGGACCCCACCGAGCCCGCCCGCGTCGCCGAGGCGGTGGCGAAGATGGGGCTGAAGCATGTCGTCATCACCTCGGTGGACCGCGACGACCTGGCCGACGGCGGCGCGGCGCATTTCGCCGCCACTGTGGCCGCGATCCGCGCGGCGGCGCCGGCCGCGACCATCGAGATCCTGACGCCCGACTTCCTGCGCAAGCCCGTGGCCGCAGCCGAGCAGGTGATCGACGCGGCCCCCGACGTCTTCAACCACAACCTCGAGACCGTGCCGCGGCTCTATCTCTCGATCCGGCCGGGCGCGCGCTACTACGCCTCCTTACGCCTCCTGGAGCGGGTGAAGGAGCGCAGCCCCGACCTCTTCACCAAGTCCGGCCTGATGGTCGGCCTCGGCGAGACCAGGGAAGAGGTGATGCAGGTGATGGACGACATGCGCGCCGCCGGCGTCGACTTCATCACCATCGGCCAGTACCTGCAGCCGACGCGCAAGCACGCGCCGATCGACCGCTTCTGGACGCCCGAAGAGTTCAAGGCGCTGGAGACCATCGCCTACGCCAAGGGCTTCCTGATGGTCTCGGCCAGCCCCCTGACGCGCTCGTCGCACCACGCCGGCGAGGACTTCGCGCGGCTGAAGGCGGCGCGCCTGGCCCGGACGGCCTAGACTTGCGCCACAGCCTGACGCGGATCCTGCCCTACCAGCCCGGGCAGCTGTTCGATCTCGTCGGCGACGTCGAGCGCTACCCCGAGTTCGTGCCCTGGGTCACGCGGCTGCGAACCTGGAACCGGCGCGAGATCGCCGACGGCGTCGTCCAGCTCGACGCCGAGGCGGAGGTCGGCTTTTCGATCATCCACGAGCGCTTCTCCACCCGCGTGCGCCTCGACCGGCCGGCGATGCGGATCGAGGTCGAGCTGCTGAACGGCCCGTTCCGGCGCCTGACCAACGCCTGGACCTTCAAGCCGCACGCGAGCGGGGCCGAGCTCGGCTTCACCATCGATTTCGAGTTCAGGACCCGTCTGCTGCAGGCCCTGCTCGCGGCCAACTTCCACCACGCGGTGAACCGGCTGGTGGGCTGCTTCGAAGCGCGGGCGAAGGCGCTCTACGGGCGGGGGTAGTGGCGTCTCTCTGCTCTACCCCAGAGGGGGAAGAGCCAAGCTACCGTAGCCGCTCGCGCAGCATCTCCAGCGCGGTCTGCACCGCCGCCATCTGGATCTCCTCGCGGGTTTCCAGTTCGAACAGCTCCATGCGGTGGTGCACCGACTGGTTGGAGCGCGCGGTGGCGAAGTGGACCGTGCCCACCGGCTTCAGCGGCGTGCCGCCGCCGGGGCCGGCGACGCCGGTGATGGCGACCGCCAGGTGCGCGTGCGAGTTCTCCAGCGCGCCCTCGGCCATCATCCGCACGATCGGCTCGGAGACGGCGCCCAGGTCGGCGATCAGGTCGCCGGAGACGCCCAGCATCTCCTGCTTGGCCCGGTTCGTGTAGCTGACGAAGCCGCGCTCGAAGACGTCGGAGGCGCCCGGGATCGAGCAGATCGCCGCGGCGACGAGGCCGCCGGTGCAGCTCTCCGCCGTGACCAGGCGCAGGTTCTTCTCGCGGGCGTCGTCGATCACCAGCCGGGCCAGGGTGTCGATCTCGAGGGAAAACATGCCGCCCGCGCTCCTTCGGTGTTGCTCAGCTTCCTGCTGGTCAAATCCGGTTTTGGGCGACCAACATCGGCCCGTCCAGCCCGGAAAGCCGAATCGACCCGATGACAGACGCCGCCCCGGCCCGATCCAGCCAGACCATCGACCTTGCGCCGGCGCTGTTCGTGGTTTGCGTCTTCGTCAGCGCGGCCCTGGTGTTCATGGTCGAGCCGATGGTGGCCAAGTTCGTGCTGCCCCTGCTGGGCGGCTCGGCCGCGGTGTGGAACACCAGCCTGGCGTTCTTCCAGGCCGCGCTGCTGGCCGGCTACGTCTATGCCCACCTCATCCAGAAGCTGCGGTCGCTGCGGGTGCAGATCGGCCTGCACCTCGTCGTGCTGGCGGCGGCGGCGCTGGTGCTGCCGCTGCGCATCTCGGGTGTGCTCGGCGATCCGCCGCCGGACGCGCCGGCGCTGTGGCTGGTGGAGGTGCTGGCGCTTTCCATCGGCGCGCCCTTCGCGGCGCTCTCGGCCACGGCGCCCCTGGTCCAGGCCTGGCACGCGCGGATCTTCCGCGAGGAGGACGCCCGCGAGCCCTACGCCCTCTACGCGGCCAGCAACGTCGGCAGCCTGCTGGCGCTCCTGGCCTACCCGGTGCTGGTCGAGCCGCTGGTGACGCTGAAGGGGCAGTCGTTCGCCTGGAGCGGCGGCTACGGCGTGTTCGTCGTCCTGCTGCTGGGCCTTGGCGTCCTGCTATGGCGCCGCGATCGCGCCGCCGCCGCGCCGATCCCGCCACTGACCGACGCCGCGCCGGTGTCGTGGAAGGACCGCGCCGTCTGGACGATCCTGGCGGCGATCCCGTCCAGCCTGATGCTGGGCGTGACCAACTACGTGACCACCGACATGGGCTCGGCCCCGTTCCTGTGGGTGGCGCCGCTGGCGCTGTACCTCGCCACCTTCATCGTCGCCTTCCAGACCAGGCCGATGATCCGGCGCGACGTCGCCCTGTTGCTCCAGGGGGCCACAGCGCCCCTGGCCGCCGCCTTCATCCACTTCTGGGGCGGCCTCTTCATCCAGCAGCTGGCCATCCACCTGACCAACTTCTTCGTCACCGCCCTGGTCTGCCACCAGGCGCTCGTGGCGCGCCGTCCGGCGGCGCAGCACCTGACGGACTTCTACATCTGCATGTCCCTGGGCGGGGTGGTCGGCGGGGCCTTCAACGCCTTCGCCGCGCCGCTGCTGTTCAACACCGTGGTCGAGTATCCGGCGGTGCTGGTGCTGGCGGCCGTGGCGCGGCCGTGGAACCTCGACGATCCGCCCAGGCCCTGGGTCTGGCTCGCCATCGCCGCCATGCTCGCGCTCAGCGCCGTCGGCGTGCTGATCGTCCACGCGCCGGACAGCCTGTGGCCGACCATCGCCGGGCTGCTCGGCGACACCAAGCCCCAGAACGCCGCGCTGCTCTTCATCGGCCTTGCGGCGGTCGTGACCTTCCTCCTGCGGCGCAGGGTCTGGACCTTCCTGCCGGCCCTGCTGGTGCTGACCATCGCCGCCGACCGCGTCGGCGACCGCACCGACGTGGTCGCGAGCTGGCGCAGCTTCTTCGGCGTGGTCAGGGAGACGCGCTCCACCATCCCGGGCCTCGGTGGAGAAGTGCGCATGCTCTCGCACGGCACGACCCTGCACGGCGCCCAGGCGCGGGACCCGCGCTATCGCTGCCAGCCGCTGGTCTACTACGGCCACGAGACGCCGATCGGGCAGGTGTTCGACACCGTGCGCGCGGCGAAGCCGTCGATCGCGGTCGGCGCGGTGGGGCTCGGCACCGGCTCGGTCGCGACCTTCAACCGTCGCGCCGACTTCCTGAACTTCTTCGAGATCGACCCGCTGGTGTTCCGTCTCTCCGGAGGGGCAGGCCCGTTCACCTACACGCGCGAGTGCGCCAAGGGCCGGGTCGGCTACATCCTGGGCGACGCGCGCCTGACGCTCTCCAGGCAACCGCCCGGCCGGTATGACATCCTGCTGATCGACGCCTTCTCGTCCGACAGCGTGCCGGCGCACCTGCTGACGGTCGAGGCCGTGCGCATGTACCTTTCGAAGCTGAAGCCCGACGGCGTCGTCATCCTGCACCTGTCGAACCGCAACCTCGACCTGATCCGGCCTGCCGAGGCGGTGGCGCTGGCGGCCGGCGGCCATGCCCTGGTCCAGGACCACCAGGCGCTGCCGGGCCTGCCGGACCTCTGGGAAGCCTCGGAGGACGCCGTGATCGTGACGAAGAGCGAGGCGGCCCTGGCGCCGTTCAGGGCCAACGACGCCTGGCGCCCCGTGAAGCCCGGCGACGTCCGCCCGTGGACCGACGACTACACCAACCTCTTCGGCGCCCTGGTGCGCCGGACCGAGGAGAAGTGGGAAGGGCGGCGGTAGGCCTTCGATCCCTGCTCGCCCTCGCGGATGCGAGGGGCCAGGCTTTTTCCTGCAAGGCGCGGCGCGGAACGATAGAAAGCCTGGGGCCTCGCGTCCGCGAGGAAGAGCGGGAGGAAGACGACATGGGCCTTTCGGGAAAGCGCGTGCTGGTGGTGGGCGGCGGATCGGGCATCGGACTGGCCGTGGCGCAGGGCGCGCTCGCCGAGGGCGCGCGGGTGACCATCGCCTCCAGCAACCCCGAGCGGGTCGCCGCCGCCGCCAAGGGCCTCGGAGAGGGCGCGGAGGCGGCGACGCTCGATGTCACCGACGAAGCGGCCGTCGCGGCCTTCTTCGAGGGCGCCAAGCCCTTCGACCACATCGTCACCACGGCCGGCGACTGGGGCGGCCCGCGCCGCGGGGCCCTGGTCGACATGGACCTGGCCGCGGCGGCGAGCGTCTTTCGCGTGCGCTTCTGGGGCGCCCTGGCGCTGGCCAAGCACGGCGGACCGAAGCTGCCGCCGGGCGGTTCGCTCACCCTCACCGACGGCATGATCGCGCACCGGCCCAGCAAGGGTTCGTCCGTCTCGACGGCCATGGCCGGCGCCATCGAGCACCTGACCCGGGGCCTGGCGGTCGAGCTCGCCCCGGCGCGGGTCAACTGCGTCTGCCCGGGCCTGATCCGCACCGGGGTCTGGGACACGATCCCCGAGGCGCAGCGCGCCGAGCGCTTCGAGCAGATGACCAGGCGCCAGCTGGTGGCCCGCATCGGCGAGCCGGCGGAGGTCGCCGAGGCCTATCTCTACCTGATGAAGAGCGGCTACGTGACCGGCCAGGTGCTGCAGGTCGACGGCGGCAGTTCGCTGGGCGCCTGAGGGGCGCCTCAGGTCGTCTTCAGCGCCGCCAGCACCGCCTCGGGACGGATCGGCAGGTGGCGCACGCGCGCGCCGCAGGCGGCGAAGATGGCGTTGCCGATCGCCGGCCCCACCACCGTCGTGCCCGGCTCGCCCAGGCCCACCGGCGGCTCGGCGCTGTCGACGAACTCGATGTCGAGTTCGGGGACGTCGCCCATCCGCAGCGGCGTGTAGCCGTCGAGGTTCAGGTCCCTGACCTGGCCGTTCTCGAACGTTGTGCCTTCGAAGAGGGCGAGGCTGAGGCCCCAGAGCGACGAGCCCTCCATCTGCGCCAGCGCCCCGTCCGGGTGGACGATAGTCCCGGCGTCGGCGACCAGCGTCAGCTTCGTCACCTTCACCTCGCCCTTGGCCGTATCGACCTTGACCCGCGCCGCGCAGGCGACCCAGGTCGGCATGTCGCGCTCCTGGCCGAAGGTGGTGGCGAGGCCCAGGCCCTCGCCCCTGGGCAGGGGCTGGCCCCAGCCGGCCTTCTTCGCCAGGCGCTGCAGCACCGCGGCCTGGCGCTTGGCGCCGCCGACCGCGGTCGGGCCTTCGCCGGCGTTGCGCCCGGCGCCGTCGAGCAGCTTCAGGCGGAAGGCGAGGGGGTCGGTCCCGGTGGCGTGGGCGGCCTCGTCCATGAAGCTTTCGACCGCCCAGTTGGTCCAGCCGGGCCCGACCGAGCGCAGCCAGCCGGGCCGGAACGAGCGGTTGGCGAGGTCGTTGGAGATCGCCCGCACGCGGTGGGCGCCGACGCTGTACCAGTGGTCGGCGCCGCTGATGGCGAAGGGGTCGTAGGCCCCGCCGTGGACGCCGGCCGGCATGAAGAAAGGGGCCATGATCAGGGTGGGCCATCCGGCCGCCGCGGCGTGGTCCATGGCCAGCACCCGTCCGCCCTCGCCGAACGCCATGCGCACCCTCTGGACCGACGGCGAGCGGAACGAGTCGAAGCGGGTGTCGTCCTCGCGGGTGCAGACCATCTTCACCGGCCGGCCGAGGGCCTTGGCCGCCAGGGCCGCCGGGACGGCATAGTCGCCGTTCAGGCGCCGGCCGAAGCCGCCGCCCAGGCGGTAGGTGCGAAGCACGATGGTCTTCTCGTCGCGCCCCAGCGCCTTGGCCAGCGTCGGCAGGATCAGCGTCTGCCACTGGTTGCCGGTGTGGATCTCGAACACGCCATCCTTCTCGAAGGCCAGGGCGTTGACCGGCTCCATCTGGAAGTGCAGGGCGCTGGCCGTGGTGTAGGTCGCTTCCAGCGTCTGCTTCGCCCCGGCGAAGGCGGCATCGACGCCTGGGTCGTCCAACTTGAACACGCCCGCCGTCGGATCGGCGATGAGGTCGGCCGCGCGCTTCTGCAGGTCTGCCTCCGAGACCTTGCCGGCCGGCCCGACCTGCCACTCGACCTTGACCGCGTCGCAGGCCTTGCTGGCGGCGGGGAAGCTCTCGGCCAGCACCATCACCCAGCCGGGGACCGTGCCGGAGGGATCGTCCAGGACCAGGCTCTTCAGGTAGCCGGGCACGGCCTTGGCGGCGCTGTCGTCCACCGAGACGACCTTGGAGTCGGTGCGCGTCGGCGGGATTTTCGGCCGCGCGTAGACCATCCCCGGAACCTTGGCGTCGAGGCCGTAGAGCGCCGCGCCGTTCGTCTTGTCGGGGATGTCGCGCGCCTGCGTCTCGCGCCCGATCAGCCGCCGCTCGGACACCGGCTTGATCGGCAGGGCCTTCAACTCGTCCGCGGTGAAGGTCCGCTTCAGGTCGCCGCGCGCGACGATCTCGCCATAGCCGATCGACCGGCCGCCCGCGCTGACGGCGCCGTTGCGGGCGACGCACGAGGCGACAGGCGCGCCCAGCAGCTTCGCGCCGGCCTCGACCAGGGCCGTCCGTCCCGCCGCACCGGCCTGGCTCATCAGGGGGTAGCTCTGCCACACCGACCACGAGCCGCCGGTGACCATCAGGCCCCACTTCGGGTCAGAATCGACATGGACGATGCGCACCTTGCTCCAGTCCGCCTCGAGCTCCTCGGCGACGATGCGCGCCAGCGCCGTGCCGACGTGCTGGCCCATCTCGGCGCGGATGACGTTGACGGTGACGGTCCCGTCCCGGTCGATCGAGTACCAGAGCGTCGGCTCGAAGGCGGCCGGGCCGGCGCTCTCCGCGGCGTCGGACCGCGCGAAGCCGAACAGCGCGGCGCCGGCGGTGGCGGCGACGAGGAAGCCGCGGCGGGTCGCGTCGGGCGCGATACGCAGGTCGCCGTCAGGCATGGGCCCCTCCCTTGGCGGCGAGCTTGATGGCGGCCTTGATGCGGCCGTAGGCCATGCAGCGGCAGAGGTTTCCGGCCATGGCCGCCTCGATGTCGCCGTCGCTGGGGTTGGGCGTTTCCTTCAGGAGCGCCACCGCCTGCATGATCTGGCCCGACTGGCAGTAGCCGCACTGGGGCGCCTGGGTCTCGATCCAGGCGGTCTGCACCGGGTGGGCGCCGCCCAGCCCCTCGATGGTGGTCACCTCGGCCCCCGACGCGGCGCTGAGCGGCGTCGAGCACGAGCGGATCGCCTGGCCGTTCAGGTGCACCGTGCAGGCCCCGCAGGCGCCGATGCCGCAGCCGAACTTCGAGCCGGTGAGCCCCGCCTCGTCGCGGATCACCCACAGCAGCGGCGTGTCGTCCGGCGACCCCGTGGTGAACGGCTTGCCGTTGAGCTTGAACGTGGTCATCCCGCGCCGCCTCCCCATGCTCTTTTGGCCAAGGGGAACGCCTGCGCGGGGCCGCTGGCAAGGCCCAATTTCCCTCCCCCTACGTGGGGAGGGACAGGCCGCGAAGCGGCCAGGGTGGGGGAGTGCGCCGACGTCCAAGCGCCAACCGGTTGGCGTTGCCGCAGCTTCCCACTTCCCCACCCTGCGAAGCTTCGCTTCGCTTTCCCTCCCCATGAAAGGGGAGGGAGGGACTTCAGTCCTCCAGGAGACCGTTCATGTGCTCCACGGCTTCCAGGAACTCGGTTTTGAAGTCCTGCACCACCTGGCCGGCGGAGCGGACGGAGTCGATCAGGCCGACGCCCTGGCCGACGAAGTAGGTAACCATGTCGCGGGCCTTGGCGTTGCCGGCCGCGGCGGCCTTGTCGGCGGCGTGCAGGGCGTTCTCGCTGACCAGGGTCATCAGCGGCATCGGCAGGGCGCCGGGGCTGTCGGGGCTGCGCTCCCAGGCCTCGGTCCACGCCGAGCGCAGCTGGCGGGCGGGCTTGCCGGTGCGGCTCTTCACCCGCACCGCGTCGCGGCTGGAGGCCTCGATCATCTTCTCGCGGAAGATCTCGCTGGTCTCGGATTCGCGCGTCGCCAGCCACACCGAGCCGGTCCAGACGCCGGCCGCGCCCATGGCCATGCAGGCGGCCATCTGGCGGCCGTTCATGATCCCGCCGGCGGCCAGCACCGGCACGTCGCGGATCGGCTTGATCGCCTGCAGCACTTCGGGAACCAGCACCATGGTGGTGACCTCGCCGCAGTGGCCGCCGGCCTCGGTGCCCTGGACGACCAGGATGTCGACGCCGGCGTTCACCTGGCGGATCGCGTGCTCCTTGGCCCCGACCAGGGCGGCCACCGGAACGCCGTGGCGCTTGCCCATCTCGATCATCGCCGGCGGCGGCACGCCCAGCGCATTGGCGATCAGCCGGATCGGGTGCTCGAAGGCCGCGTCGAGGATGCGCAGGGCGGTGTCCGGATCGAACGGCTGCGGGGCGCTGTCCGACACCTGCGTCGGTTCGGCCTTGACCCCGGCCTGGTCGAGCAGCTTGGCCGCGAACGCCTTGTGCGCCTCGGGCACGCGGGCCTTCAGGCTGTTGTAGGTGACGCCGACCTCGCCGGCGGTGGCCATGTTCTCGGGCACCAGCACGTCGATGCCGTAGGGCTTTCCGTCGACGTGCTCGTCGATCCACTTCAGCTCGCGGTGCACGCTCTCGGGCGAGTGGCCGGTGGCGCCCAGCACGCCGAAGCCGCCGGCGCGGCTCACCGCGGCGACCACGTCGCGGCAGTGGCTGAAGGCCAGCAGGGGGAACTCGATCCCCAGCATCTCGCAGATCGGTGACTTCATGGCGCGGCTCCTCGGGGGGAAGCGGGCGTCATGGTCCGCGCCCGCGTTCCTTGGAGCCGGACGCTAGGCGCTTGCCGTTGCGGCCGTCACGCGGAAAGTCAGGCCGGGAGCTCCACGCTCGCGATCGCCTGGGCGGCGAGGCCCTCGCCGCGGCCGGTGTAGCCCATGCCCTCGGTCGTGGTCGCCTTCACGCTGACGCGGTCGAGCGGCAGGGCGAGAAGCTCGGCCAGGCGCGCGCGCATCGCCTCGCGGTGCGGTTTGATCTTCGGCCGCTCGCAGATCAGGGTCACGTCGACGTTCAGGATCCGTCCGCCCTTGCCGGCCACCAGCTTCGCCGCATGGACCAGGAAGCGGTCGGACGACGCGCCCTTCCACTGCGGGTCGCTGGGCGGGAAGTGGTCGCCGATGTCGCCCTCGCCGATCGCGCCCAGGAGCGCGTCCGTCAGGGCGTGCAGGCCGGCGTCGGCGTCCGAATGGCCGATCAGGGTCTCATCGTGCGGGATCTCCACGCCGCACAGCCACACCGAGGTCCCGGGACCCCAGCGGTGGGCGTCGTAGCCCATGCCGACGCGCACCGCGCGCACGGCCCCGGCCAGCCGCTCGGCCATGGCGAAGTCCTCCGGATAGGTCAGCTTCATCAGCAGCGGGTCGCCGGGCGCGATGGCGACATGGCCGCCGGCGGCCTCGACGATGGCCGCATCGTCGGTCGGCTCGGCGTCGGCCGGCCAGGCGGCGTAGGCGTCCAGCAGCACGCCGAGCCGGAAGGCCTGCGGTGTTTGCGCGCGCCAGAGGCCGGTGCGGGGCGTCGTCACGGTCGGACCCGCGGGGGTCTCGGCGCGCTTCAGGGTGTCGGAGACGGGGAGGGCGGGCACGGCGCCGTCGACGCCCTGCAGCGAGTCCAGCAGGGCGGCCACGTGCCGGCGCTCGACGAAAGGCCGCGCGGCGTCGTGGACCAGCACCACGTCGTCCGGCGCGCCCTCCAGCGCTTTCAGGCCCGACAGCACCGAATCGGCGCGCATCGCGCCGCCCTCGGCGAGCACCCAGTTGGGCAGGCCGGCCAGCACCTCGGCGGCCAGCGGCTCGTCGCCCTTGGGCACGACCACGGCGATGCGGCGGGCGCCGGCCGCGACCAGGCCCTCGGCGGACCAGCGCAGCACCGGCTTTCCGGCCAGGGTGCGCCATTGCTTGGCCCCGCCCGGACCGGCCCGGGTCCCCGAGCCGCCGGCGACGATCACGGCAAGAAATTCCATTGCGCCCGTGTTTAGGGACTGCAGCGTTTGTGTCCAGGCTTTACGGCGCCGCACAATCTGCCTAAAAAGGCGGCGAAGGGGATGACTACAAAATGGGCAATCGCCTGAGGGTCGGTGAGGTCGAGGTTCCGGGACGCGTGTGGACGGCGCCCATGACGGGCGTCTCCGACCTGCCGTTCCGCCTGACGGCCGCCGAGCTGGGCGCGCCCTACGTGGCCACCGAAATGGTCGCCTGCGCCGAGCTCGCCAGGGGCCGGCCTGACGTCGTCCGCCGCTCGGCCGTGGGCGAAGGCCTGCCGCTGATGGTGGTCCAGCTGGTCGGCCGCGACCCGGCCATGATCGCCGAGGGCGCGCGCATGGCCGCCCGCGCGGGCGCCCAGATCATCGACCTGAACTTCGGCTGCCCGGCCAAGGAGGTCACCGGCGCGGCGGCGGGCTCGGCCCTGATGCGCGAGCCGGACCTCGCCGAACGGCTGGTGGCCGCGGCCGTCGAGGCCGTCGACGTTCCGGTCACGGTGAAGATGCGGCTCGGCTGGGACGACGCTTCGCGAAACGCCCCCGAACTGGCGGCGCGGTGCGAGGCGGTGGGGGCAAGGGCGGTGACCGTGCACGGCCGCACCCGCTGCCAGTTCTACAAGGGCCGGGCCGACTGGACCGCGGTCCGGGCGGTCAAGGATGCCGTCCGCGTGCCGGTGATCGTCAACGGCGACGTGCTCGACGCGGCCGGCGCGCGGGCGGCGCTGGCGCAGTCCGGCGCGGACGGCGTCATGCTGGGCCGCGGCGCCACCGGCCGGCCGTGGCAGGCCGCGCAGATCGAGGCGGAACTGGCCGGCCGCGCCTTCGCGGCGCCCGGGCCCGAGGCCCGGCTCGACATCGTTGTTCGGCAACTGAAGCGCAGCGTCGCCTTCTATGGCGCGCGACTGGGGGTGCGCATGTTCCGCAAGCATCTGGCCGCCTACATCGAGCACGCGCCGTGGCCGGCTTCGGCCGAGGCGCGGCGCGCGGCTCGGGCCCGGCTTTGTCAGCTCGACGGCGAGGGCGAGATCGCCGCCGCCCTGGCCGCCCTGTGGGGCGCGAACGGCGAAAGGCTGGCCGCATGACCGGACGCCCGCGCCTGGCCGGCGCCGATTCCCTGGAGCTGCTGAAGGCCAACGCCTTCGACCTCATCCCCGAACCGGCGATGGTGGTCGACCGCGAAGGCGCCCTGGTGGCCGTGAACGAGGCCGCCGAGGCCCTGTTCGGCCGGGGCCTCGCCCTGCTGGCCCGGGGCCGCTTCAAGGCCGCCCTGCCGCCGGATTCGCCGCTGGTGGGCCTGATCAACCGCGCCCTGGCCGAGGGCGGCGCCGTGCGCGAGCGCGGCATCGAGATCAGCCTGTTCGGCCATCCGCCGTTCGAGGCCGACGGCGCGGCGGCGGACCTCGGCGAAGGCTCCGTGCTGCTGACGCTGCACGTGCGCGGCGGCGCTCTGGGCGTCGACCGGGCCGCGGACGTCGCTGGTCTGCGCTCGGTGGTGGGCCTTGGCCGCATGCTGGCGCACGAGATCAAGAACCCGCTGGCCGGCATCCGCGGCGCCGCCCAGCTGCTGAAGACGGGAGCCAAGGCCGAGGACGCGCCGCTGGCCCAGCTGATCGTCGACGAGACCGACCGCATCCGCCGGCTCGTCGACCGCATGGAGGCGTTCAGCGACGACGCCGCGCCGGTCCGCGCGGCCGTCAACATCCACGAGGTGCTCGACCGCGTCCGCGCCCTGGCCGCCAACGGCGTCGCCGACGGCCTGGTGCTGCGCGAGTCGTTCGACCCGTCGCTGCCGGCCGTGTGGGGCGACGAGGACCAGCTGATCCAGGTGTTCCTGAACCTGGTGAAGAACGCCGCCGAGGCCGCCCACGCCCGCGGCGACGGCCGCGGCGAGATCACGCTCACCACCGCCTACCGCCACGGCGTGCGGGTGAGGGCCCTGGACGGCCAGTCGACCCAGGGCGCGCCGCTCGAGGTGCGGGTGATCGACAACGGTCCCGGCGTGCCGGCGCACCTGCGCGAGCACCTGTTCGAGCCCTTCGTCACGACCAAGGCCCACGGCGCGGGCCTCGGCCTCGCCCTCGTCGCCAAGATCGTCGCCGGCCACGGCGGACTCATCGACTTCGAGTCCGAACCGGGCCGGACCATGTTCCGCGTGCTGCTGCCGGTGGCGCCCTCCGCCTCGGCCAAGGAAAGGACTGCATGAGCGCCTCCGCCCAGAAGATCCTGATCGCCGACGACGACTCCTCGATCCGCCTGGTCCTGAGCCAGGCCTTCACGAGGCTGGGCTACCAGGTGCGCGCCACGGGCAATGCGACGACGCTGCTGAAGTGGGTGTCCGACGGGGAGGGGGACCTCGTCGTCACCGACGTGGTGATGCCCGACGAGAACGTGTTCGACGTCCTGCCGCGCATCCGCAAGCAGCGCCCGAAGCTGCCGGTGATCGTGATGAGCGCCCAGAACACCCTGCTGACCGCGGTCAGCGCGGCCGAGATCGGGGCGTTCGACTATGTGCCCAAGCCCTTCGACCTCGACGACATGACCGCCACGGCCAAGCGCGCCCTTGCGCGGCCGGCCGACACCGAGGTGGCCAAGGCCCAGGCCCGGGCCGTGCGCGACGAGCGCCTGCCGCTGATCGGCCGTTCCGGTCCGATGCAGGAGGTCTACCGCACCATCGCCCGCCTCGTCGGCGCCGACCTGACGGTGCTGATCACCGGCGAGAGCGGCTCGGGCAAGGAACTGGTGGCCCGCGCCCTGCACGACCTCGGCCGGCGGCGGGACGGCAAGTTCGTGGTCATCAACCTGGCCGCCGTGCCGCGCGAGCGGGTCGAGACCGAGCTCTTCGGCAAGGGCGAGGGCGACTGGGGCAAGCTGGTCGAGGCCGACGGCGGCACCCTGTTCCTCGACGAGATCGGCGACATGCCGCTGGACGCCCAGACCCGGCTGCTGCGGGTGTTCGACGGCGCCGAGCCGGCCATCAACCCCAAGACCGGGCGCAAGCCCAACGTCCGCGTGATCGCCGCCACCAACCGCGACCTGCGCGGCCTGATCCAGCAGGGCCTGTTCCGCGAGGACCTCTACTTCCGCCTGAACGTCGCCCCGGTGCGCCTGCCGCCGCTGCGCGACCGCACCGACGACATCCCGGACCTCGCCCGCGCCTTCCTGCTGCGCGCCGCGCGCGAGGGCCTGCCGGCCAAGACCATCGACCAGGCGGCGCTGGAGCGGCTGAAGACCCACGCCTGGCCCGGCAACGTGCGCGAACTGGAGAACCTGATCCGCCGCATCTGCGCCCTCTACGCCGAGGAGCTGATTTCCGCGCGGATCGTCGAGCGCGAACTCGCCGAACAGGCGCCGCTGACGCCCGGCGAGGAGGGGCCGGTGACCCTGGCGACCCTGGTCGAGCGGCACCTGGCGTCCTATTTCGCCGAGCAGTCCGACGGCGTGCCGCCCGCCGGCCTCTACGACCGCGTGCTAGAGGAGGTCGAGCGGCCGCTGATCCAGCTGACCCTGGCCGCCACCCGCGGCAACCAGGTGCGCGCCGCCGAGGTCCTGGGCCTGAACCGCAACACCCTGCGCAAGAAGATCCACGACCTGGGCGTGGAGATGAGTCGCGGCCGGCGGTGATCGGGACCGCCCGGGGACCGCAGGGAACGTAGCGCGCGCCGCCGGTTCGAACCGCGAACTGAAACGAAGGAACACGAAAGGGCCGCGGCGTTCGCTTTGGCGAGGGCGAGCGGGGTTGAGGGGCTTTCGTGCTCTTTCGTGTGCTTTCGGGGTTCCCCTCTTCCATCCTGTCGGCGACAGCCGGGGGAAATGGGGAGATGTCCCCGCGGCATCGGTGCATTCCAGCCACAAGGCTGTTGAGTTTCGGGCACACCTCGCTAGGCTCCGCTCCATGACGACCGAAGCGTCCGGCATGGCGGCGCCCCTGAAGGGGGCGCTGGACTCGCGGCTGTTCATGGCCGTCGGCTACGCCGTGGCCGTGGGGTTGACCGCGGCTGCGGCGATGCTGGGCTCTTCGCCGACCCTGGCGGGGCCGCTGGGTCCCGCGAGCCCGGTGGTCCTGACCCTGCTGGGCCTCGGCCTCGTCGTCATCCTGGCGGTGGGGGCGATGATGGCCTGGCGCGTGGTGCGCCTGTTCAACGCCCAGTCCAGCGACGCCGGCGCGCGCCTGCACCTGCGCTTCATCGGCCAGTTCGCCCTGGCCGCCGTGGCCCCGGCCGTGATCGTCGCCCTGTTCTTCGGCGTCCTCGTCACGCGCGGCGTCGAGAACTGGTTCAACGCCCGCGTCCAGAACGTGGTCGAGAACTCGGCCACCGTGGCGCGCTCGTACCTGCAGGAGCAGCAGGACTTCATCAGCGACCACGTCGCCCTGATGGCCCGCGACCTCAACAACGTCGCCTACAGCTTGAGCGACTCGCCGGTCGCCTTCAGCCACTTCCTGCGCCAGGAGGCCTCGGACAACGGCTTCGCCGCCGCCTACCTGATGGATCGCCAGGGACGGGTCCTCGCCCGCGCCGAGCCCAGCGACGCCCCGCCGCTGCTGACGCCGCCCGAGGACAGCTTCAAGGCCGCGGACGATGGCGACGTGACCCTGCGGGCCTTCGAGACCCTGGACCTCTACGCCTCGCTCTATCGCCTTCGCGCCTATCCGGACGCCTACCTCTATGTGCTGCGCCCGGTGGACCGCGGTGTCTTCAACCACCTGCGCGAGGCCGAGGCGTCGCTGGCGGCCTACCGCGAGGCGGCCAAGAGCCGGGCCCGCATCCAGGCCGCCTTCGCCCTGAACTACGTCGAGATGGCCCTGCTGGTGCTGGTGGGCGCCGTGTGGCTCGGCATGACGGCGGCGGGCGGCATCGCCGGGCCTGTCGCACGCCTCGTCCAGGCGGCCGGCCGCGTCTCGGCCGGGGACCTGACCGTGCGCGTCGACGCCAGCCACGATCCCGAGGAGATCGCGGTTCTCTCGCGGGCCTTCAACACCATGACCGGGGACCTGCAGGCCCAGCAGGCCGCCCTGCGCGCCGCCCACATCGACGCGGAATCCAAGAGCCACTTCATGGAGACCGTGCTGCTGGGCGTCAGCGCCGGCGTCATCGGCCTCGACCCGAACGGCCGCGTCAGCGCGGTGAACCGCCAGGCCACCCTGCTGCTGGGCGTGACCACGGCGCAGGCGTTCGGCCGCTCCCTGTCGCAGATCGCCCCGGAGCTGGTTCCCGTCGCCGAGCGGGCCGGGGAGCTGAACGGCGAGGCCGAGGAGGACGTCGACCTCGTCCGCTCGGGCGAGTCCCTGCGCCTGCGTGTTCGGGCCGGCCACAGCGCCGAGGGCCTGGTGCTGACCTTCGACGACATCACCCGCCTCGTCGCGGCCCAGCGCAACGCGGCCTGGAAGGACGTGGCGCGGCGCATCGCCCACGAGATCAAGAACCCGCTGACCCCCATCCAGCTCTCGGCCGAACGCCTGCGGCGCAAGTACCGCAAGGAGATCAGCCAGGACCTGGAGACCTTCGACCGCTGCACCGACACCATCATCCGCCAGGTCGGCGACATCGGACGCATGGTCGACGAGTTCTCCGCCTTCGCGCGCATGCCCGCGCCGAAGTTCGCCGATCACGACGCCCCCGAACTGCTTCGCGAGGCGGTGTTCGCCCAGCGCGTCGCCGCGCCGGACGTGACCTTCGACATCGTCGAGCCGGTCCCGGCTTCGACCCTGGTCTGCGACGGCCGCATCGTCGGCCAGGCCCTGACCAATGTGCTGAAGAACGCGGCCGAGGCCGTGCACGCCCGCCACGCCGCCGATCCCGACGCCCCGCGGGGCCACATCACCGCGCGCCTCGTGCTCACGGACAGCCAACTCGATTTCGTGGTCGAGGACAACGGCGTCGGCCTGCCGGCCAAGGACCGCGACCGGCTGACCGAGCCCTATGTGACCACGCGCGAGAAGGGCACGGGCCTGGGCCTCGCCATCGTCAAGCGCATCCTGGAGGACCATGGCGGCAGCCTGATCCTCACCGACGCCGAGGCGCGGCCCGGGGCGCGCATCGTGCTTTCGTTTCCTCACACTCCACGCCGCGACCGCGCGGCGGCATCCGACGCGGTGAACGCGTGAAGGCGCCAAGACCATGACCAGCGACATCCTCATCGTCGACGACGAAGCCGACATCCGCGAGCTGGTGGCCGGCATCCTGGAGGACGAGGGCTACGCCGTCCGCACCGCCCAGGACTCGGAGAGCGCGCTCGCCGCCATCCGCGCCCGCAAGCCGGCGCTGATCGTGCTCGACATCTGGATGCAGGGCGGGGGCATGGACGGCCTCGAGCTGCTCGACCTCGTCAAGACGCTCGACCCGGACCTGCCGGTGATCATGATTTCCGGCCACGGCAACATCGAGACCGCGGTCAGCGCCATCAAGCGCGGCGCCTACGACTTCCTGGAAAAGCCGTTCAAGTCCGACCGGCTGATGCTGGTCGTCGAGCGCGCCCTGGAGGCGGCCAACCTGAAGCGCGAGAACCGGCGCCTGCGCACCCAGGCGGTGCTGCCCGACAGCCTGGTCGGCGGCTCGGCCGCCAACCAGCAGCTGCGCCAGATGATCGCCAAGGTCGCGCCGGCCAACAGCCGCGTCTTGATCTCCGGCCCGCCGGGCTCGGGCAAGGAGACGGCCGCGCGCCTTATCCACACCGGCAGCCCGCGGGCCCGCGGCGAGTTCGTGGTGGTCAGCGGCGCCGGCATGGCCCCCGAGCGCATGGACGTCGAGCTGTTCGGCGAGGAGGGCGAAGGCGGGCGGCCCAAGAAGATCGGCGTCTTCGAGCGCGCCCACGGCGGCACCCTCTACATCGATGAGATCGCCGACATGCCGTACGAGAGCCAGAGCCGCATCCTGCGGGTGCTGGTCGAGCAGCGCTTCCGGCGCGTCGGCGGCGAGGCCGACGTGCAGGTCGACGTGCGGGTGATAAGCTCGACCTCGCGCGACCTGCGCGAGGAGATCGCGGTCGGGCGCTTCCGCGAGGACCTGTTCCACCGCCTGAACGTGGTGCCGCTGCGCGTGCCGGGCCTGGCCGAGCGGCGCGAGGACATCCCCGAACTGATCGGCTACTACATCGACCGCCTGAGCATCGCCTCGGGCCTGCCCAAGCGGCGGCTGGCCGACGACGCCTATGCGACGCTGCAGGTGCAGCCGTGGCCCGGCAACATCCGCCAGCTGCGCAACGTGGTGGAGCGGATCCTGATCCTGGCCGCCGGCGATCCCTCCGAGGAGATCACCGCCGAGATGCTGCCGCCCGACGCCAGCGGCGCGCCGCCCGCCGGCGGGCTGGGCGCCGAGCGCATCATCGCCCTGCCGCTGCGCGAGGCGCGCGAGCTGTTCGAGAAGGAATATCTGAACGCCCAGATCATGCGCTTCGGCGGCAACATCTCGCGCACCGCGGCCTTCATCGGCATGGAGCGTTCGGCCCTGCACCGGAAGCTGAAGTCCCTGGGCGTGGCCTCCCGCGCCGGCGAGACCGAGGAAGAGGAGGTCTGATGCCTCGCCTGGCCT
>DASZQQ010000504.1:0-2741 GCA_035549595.1 Caulobacteraceae bacterium | reverse complement strand
AATGGACGGGCGGCCAGGGCCAGGCGTCCCCGCAGGGCCAGGCCTCCCCACAGGGACAGCAGTACCAGCAGTACCAGCAGTACCAGGGCCAGCAGCACCAAGGCGGCCACGAGGACCGTCGCTGGCAGGGCGGCCAGGGCGGAGGCCAGCAGGGTCAGACCTGGTCCGGCGATCGCCACGACAACGATCGCCACGACAACGATCGCCGCGACTGGGATCGCGGGCGGGGCGGCGACAACGACCGCCACGACTGGGACCGCGGCCGCGGCGGCGACGGGAACCGCAACGTCGACCGCTGGCGCGACACGCACGAGCACCAGATGCGCGACCGCGACCGTGGCCGCTCCTGGTTCGATCCGGGCCACTTCCGCCAGGAGTTCTGGGCCCAGCACCGCTACCGCGGGCCGAGCTTCTACTACCCGCGCGGCTGGTACTATCAGCGCTGGTCGTTCGGCGACTTCCTGCCGTTCGGCTGGTTCAGCTCGAACTACTACCTCGACTGGCAGGACTACGGCCTGCCGATGCCGCCGGTCGGCTGCGAGTGGGTGCGCCAGGGCTCCGATGCGGTGCTGGTGGACGTCTGGAGCGGCGAGGTCCTGTCGGTCTACTACAACCTGTTCTACTGATCGCTCCGCTCGAGCGCGGTCGCGAGGGCCGGGGTCCGCAAGGGCCCCGGCTTTCGTTTGCCTGCGCGCGGCTTTGCGCGCCTTGACGTCGCCGGAAAAAACCTATCAAGAGCGGCCGTCGTTCGGGACGCGCCTTGCGCGGACCGCCTCTTACATACCCGTCCGGAGACAAGATCATGCGCGTCTACTACGACCGCGACGCCGACCTCGCCCGCATCCTCGACAAGAAGATCGCCATCGTGGGCTATGGCAGCCAGGGCCGCGCCCATGCGCTGAACCTGAAGGACTCGGGCGTCGCCAACGTAGTCGTCGCGCTCCGTCCGGGCTCGGCCACGGCCAAGAAGGTCGAGGCCGACGGCCTGAAGGTGATGAGCGTCGCCGAAGCCTCCGCCTGGGCCGACGCGATCATGGTGCTGGCCCCCGACGAGCTGCAAAGGGGCATCTACGAGAACGAGATCGGCCCGCACATCCGCGACGGCGCCGCGCTCCTGTTCGCGCACGGCCTCAACGTCCACTTCAACCTGATCGAGCCCAAGGCCTCGATCGACGTGCTGATGGTGGCGCCCAAGGGCCCCGGCCACACGGTGCGGGGCGAGTACCAGAAGGGCGGCGGCGTGCCGTGCCTGATCGCGGTGCACCAGAACGCCACCGGCAACGCCCTGGACCTCGGCCTCGCCTACGCCTCGGCCATCGGCGGCGGCCGCTCGGGCGTGATCGAAACCACCTTCCGCGAGGAATGCGAGACCGACCTGTTCGGCGAGCAGGTGGTGCTGTGCGGCGGCCTCGTCGAGCTGATCCGCGCCGGCTTCGAGACCCTGGTCGAGGCGGGCTATGCCCCCGAGATGGCCTACTTCGAGTGCCTGCACGAGGTGAAGCTGATCGTCGACCTCATCTACGAGGGCGGCATCGCCAACATGAACTACTCGATCTCGAACACGGCCGAGTACGGCGAGTACGTCACCGGCCCGCGCATCGTGACCGAGAAGACCAAGGCCGAGATGAAGAAGGTGCTGGACGACATCCAGTCCGGCCGCTTCACCCGCGACTGGATGCTGGAGAACGCCGCCGGCCAGCCCAGCTTCAAGGCCACCCGCCGCAACAACGCCGCCCATCCCATCGAGGACGTCGGCGGGCGCCTGCGCGCCATGATGCCGTGGATCGCCAAGAACAAGCTGGTCGACACCGCGCGCAACTGAGTGACGAAGGGCGCCTGCGGGCGCCCTTCCGTTCAGGCCGTAGCGCGCCAGTCGCGCACCTTCAGCCCCTCGACTCGCGCGAATTCACGCAGTTTCGCCGTCGCCACGGTCAGGTTTCGCGACAGAGCCTGGGCGGCGATCAGCACGTCGAACGCGCCGATGGGCCTGCCTCGCGCGGCGAGCGAGGCTTTCAGGAGGGCCGCGATGCTCGCGTCCGCCTGGTCGAAATCGACGACCGCCACCCTCAGCAGAAATCGTTCGAGGGCCGCGAGCTGGAAGTCGCGCCGCCGCGAGCGTTCCGCGCCGAAGCGGAACCCGAACAGGGAAATCGAGGACAGGTGGATCGGGGTCGACGCCGCCACCGCGGCCGCGAAATTTTGCTCGACCGTCTTGGGAGCCCCGAGCACCAGGTCGATCAGGACGTTGGTGTCGAGCAACCAGCCGCTCAATCGAACCGGCCCCAGTCCCGCTCCTGCATTGCAGGCTGTTCGGGGCGCTCGAACCGTTCCCCGGCCATGGCCTGGATCTCCCGCAGCCAGCGCAGGACCTCATCGACGGAGGGCCGGCCGGCGGATTCCACGGGTTCGAGGATCACCCGCTCGCCTTCGCGATGAATACGCACCCGATCTCCCGGAAAACGGAAATCCTTGGGCAGCCGGACCGCCTGGCTGCCGCCACTCTTGAACAGCTTCGCCTCAGGCATGGGCGCCTCCCTGTAGGTACAGAATGTATCTATAGAGGCGGCGGAAGTCCAGGACGGACGGCCGCGTCAGGACCAGCCGAGGTCCGCCTCTCCCCGCAGGATCGCCTCGGCTTCCGCCGTGTGCTTGGCGCCGGCGCGGTCGTGCAGCACCAGCGGCGGCAGGATGCGCAAGGGCGCCTTGCCGGTCTTGACCGCCCGCACCAGCACCCGCTTGGC
>DASZQQ010000503.1:0-1535 GCA_035549595.1 Caulobacteraceae bacterium | reverse complement strand
TTGAAGCGCGAGACGATGGCGCTGCGCAGCGACTGGCCGACCCAGGCGTAGAGCTGGCCGGCGAGGTCGGCGTTCAGCTTCGGGTGGCGCACCAGCGGCGAGCGCAGCGCGGCGATGCGGCGCGAGCGCTCGACCAGGACGGCCATGTCGGCGGCCGAGATCTCGGCCGAGTCGTTGGCCGCCAGGGCCGTCAGCACGGCCGGCTCGTCGCGGCTGAGGATCGCCTGCACCACGGGGGCGGCCAGCTTCGGCCGGCGCGCGACCTCGATCTGGTGCTCGATGGTCGCCTCGACCAGCAGCCGGATCAGGTCCTCGTTCTTGAGCAGGGGGCTGGAGGCGATGATCGGCCGGGCCACCTCGATGTCGTCGAGGGCCAGGACGTTGATCAGGGCCGGCGGGGCCCAGGCGGCGGTCGCCAGGCGATCTGCGAGGCGGCGGCGGATCTCCTGCTCGGCCTCGACCACCAGGGCCATGAAAATGGATTCGACGAGGGCGGCGACCTTGGGGTCGAGCGTCTCGCGACGGGCGTCGCTGTCCTCGCAGATCTGCACGATCGCCGTCAGCAGCCGCCCGCGGTCGGCGGGATCACGGCTCCTCGCCAGGCCCAGCAGGTCGTCGAACTGGCCTGCGGTTGAACTCACGACATTTCGCCTTCTGCGGGTCGGTGCATTTCATCCTAACCTGATGCGATCCCGTTAAGAACATGCTTAAGCCGCGGAGGCGGCGGGCGCGCTCCGCCGACCCCGCGCTTGACGTCGGCGCCCCGTGGCGCGAGTCTTGGCGCAAACGGATTTCATGGACAGGAGAGCCGTCATGGCGGACGGATCGGTCGCGGGCCTCAGCTCGCTCAAGGGCAAGGTCAGCGAGGAGGAGTGGAAGGCGCGGGTGGACCTGGCGGCCCTCTACCGCCTGGTGGCGCTCTACGGGTGGGACGACATGATCTACACCCACATCTCGGCGCGCATCCCGGGGACGGACCACAACTTCCTGATCAATCCCTACGGCATGTTCTTCGACGAGATCACCGCCTCGTCGCTGGTGAAGATCGACCTGGAGGGCAAGATCCTCCAGGAGACGCCGTACTTCATCAATCCGGCGGGCTTCACCATCCACTCGGCCGTGCACGCCTCGCGCGAGGACGCCCACTACGTGATGCACCTGCACTCCGACCAGGGCGTGGCGGTGTCGGCGCAGAAGGAGGGCCTGCTGCCGCTGTCGCAGCACGCGCTGATCGTTCTGCCGAAGCTGGCCTACCACGACTACGAGGGCATCGCCCTGAACCTCGACGAGCGCGAGCGCCTGGTCGCCGACCTCGGCCCGACCGCGTCGCTGATGCTGCTTCGCAACCACGGCACCCTGTCGCTGGGCAAGACCGCGGCCGACTGCTGGACCGGGATGTTCTACCTCGAGCGCGCCTGCAAGCAGCAGGTCATGGCCCTGTCGGCCGGGCGCGACAACGTGCTGATCGCCCCGGAGGCCTCGCAGGCGGAGGTGCGGTCGCAGACGGCGCGCGGCATCGGCGGGGGCCTGGCCTG
>DASZQQ010000502.1:0-10800 GCA_035549595.1 Caulobacteraceae bacterium | reverse complement strand
GATGATCACCGGATAGTCGGCGCTGACGTTGCGGCGCACCGACTTCAGGATGTCGGCGGCGAAGCGGGCGCGCTCGCCGATCGAGGGGCCGCCGAACAGGTCGTCGCGCTCGTTGGTGCCCTGCCAGAAGAACTGGTCGATCAGGTAGCCGTGGGCGCCGTGCAGCTCGACGGCGTCGAAGCCCAGGCGCTCGGCGTCGCCGGCCGCGCGGCCGAAGGCCTCGATCGCGTCGGCCACCTCGGCGTCGCTCATCGGCTCGCCGAAGCGATGGCCGGGGCTGGAGAGGCCGGAGGGGCTGTCGTAGGGGCCCGGAGGGCTCCAGTCCTTGGCGCGGCTGCGCACGGCGCCGACATGCCACAGCTGCGGGGCGATGAAGCCGCCGGCCGCGTGCACCGCGTCGGCGACCCGCTTCCAGGCGGCAAGCTCGGCCTCGCCATGGAAACGCGGAATGTTGGGATCGTTCAGGGACGCGGGCCGCGCGACCCCGGTCCCCTCGGTGACGATCAGCCCCACCTCGGCCGCAGCCCGGCGGGCGTAGTAGGCCGCCACGTCCTCCGTCGCCACCCCGCCCGGCGAGAACGAGCGGGTCATCGGCGCCATCACCACCCGGTTGGGCAGGGTTAGGCGCTTGAAGCTGAACGGCTGGAAGAGGGCGTCTGCGGCCATGGGCTGCTCCTGGAACGGCGACAATTGCGGTTGCAGATGTAGCGTCGGGCGCCCGCCGCGCCAGCCCAGAAATTCTTCGGCGCCTTGAAGTCGGGCGCCGGGCCGCGGAACGGCGTTCGGCGCATGGACGGATATCGGCAGCCGTGCTGAAATATGTCCGGGGTGACATGCCGCTGGAGAGTCCGGCCTCCGGCGGGTCGTGTTGTTGGTCGATTAGGATAGTGGGCAGTCCTCTCAAACCTTCGAAGCGTGGGTCCCTGCCGCAGTCTCTGCGCGCGGCGCTGGCGCACGGGCGGCCGGCCGAGGTCATCCTCGACCAATGGCCCGATCTCGAGGCCAGCGCCCGGCACGAGCCGGACGACCTGGCCGCCGCCATCGCCGACGCGGCCCGGATGGCCCCGGCGGACGGACTTGCCGCCCTGGCGCCGGCCGCGGCGGTGGCGGCGGCGGTGCTCGGGCCATCGGGCCAGCGGATCGTCTCGGACCGCGCCTTCGACGTGTGGTTCGACCGTCCCTTCGAGACGCTCGACATGCGCCGGCTGATGAAGCTGGCGGCGAGGACCGGCCGCGCGTCGGGCCTGGCGCCCGGACGTGATGGCGCGGCGATCGCGGTCAGCGTGGGTCGGCGCGACGCCGCCGACGGCTGGCCCCTGACCGAGGCCTGCCGGACGGCCCTCGCCGCGGGCCCTGGCCGTCTCGTCGTCCTGGCCTTCGCCCCATCGCGAGCCAGCGACCTCGTGCTCAGGGCCGCCGACGCCTTCGGCCTGACGCCCCTGGAGGCCCGCCTGGCGGAGGCCCTGCTGGATTCCCCCACCCTGCAGGCGGCCGCCGAACGGATCGGGGTCGGGCGCGAGACCGCCCGCGACGCCTTGCGCGGGGCGATGAAGAAGACGGGCGCGCGCCGCTCGCCCGACCTGGTGCGGCGGATGATGGACCTCATCTGCGGCGACCAGCCGCCGGCGCCCGACCTGCAGGTCGCCCTGCAGGAGGCGTTCGGCGCCACCCCGGCCGAGGCGCGGGCGGCCGAGCGCTTCGCCGACGGCCTCACCGCCCGCGAGGTCGCCGCGAGCCTGGGCGTCAAGGAAGCCACCGTCCGCGGCCAGCTGAAGGCCGTCTTCGCCAAGACCGGCGTCAACAAGGCCAAGGACCTCGTCCGCCTGTGCGCCGAGACGAGCGCGCTCGAGACCCTGACGCACACAGCCGAGAGCGTGCTGACCCCCGAGGACGGCGCCGGGCGCCTGCGCATCGTCCGCGCCGCGGACGACCGCCGCGTGGCGTTCGTCGACTATGGCCCCCGGTCCGGCCATCCGCTGATCGTGTTCCACGGCGCCTCGACCGGCCGCACACTGCCGCCCCGGTTCGTCGCCGGCGCCCAGGCCCGCGGCTGGCGCCCGATCGTGCCGCAACGGCCGGGCTTCGGCCTGACCGACCGCGCCGACGGCGACCACATGGCCACGGCCGCCGACGACCTCGCCCTGGTGCTAGGCACGCTGCGCCAGCCGAAGGCCGACCTCCTCGCGCGTGACTTCTCGGCGGCGGCCTGCCTGGCGTTCGCCGAGCGGCATCCCGAGCGCGTCGGCCGCGGGGCCCTGATCAATCCGCACGCGCCGTCCGACGTCGAGCGGCGCTACTCGAACCTGCACACCGCCGTCTGGCGCACCTTCCTCGCCCGGCCCGAGCTCATCGAGGCCTTCGCCGAGATGCTGCGCCGCCAGAGCCGCACCGACATCCTGCAGGCGACCATGCGCCGCTCGATGACCCTCGCCAGCGACCGGAGCGCCATCGAGGACCCGCGCGTCGTCGAGCACCTGGCCCGCGACAGCCAGGCCCTTTCCGCGCGCACGAGCGCCGGCTTCGCCGCCGAGCAGAGCGCCTATGTGAAGGGCTGGCGCCCGCCCACCGCGGCAGGGGGCGAGGCCTGGAGGGTCCTGCACGTGGAGGCCCTCAGCACGCCGGACGTGCTCGAGGCCTGGCGCGTCCTGCCCCGGGTGACGTTCTCGACGGACGAGGCGGCGGGCTTCCTGATCTACTTCACCCACCCCGAGGTCGCGCTCGACCTTCTGGGCGCGGCGTCGCGCTGAAGCGCCCCTTCCAATCGCGGCCCGCGTCCCCACATAGCGAGGCTCGATCCGAGCCCCGCCCATGTTCACCCGCTTCGCCTATCTGATCGTCAGCATCGCCGCCCTCGCCGGCGTGATCTTCGTCGCCCAGTCCTCCGGCGCCTGACCTCCGGGCGCTGGCCGCGCCGGAACGGCCGGCCCGGCCGCCCGTTCGAAGTTGCGGCACATCAAGGCCGGCGCCCATCGCGCAAGGCTAGGGTCCGCGGCATGGACGACATGGGCGCCACCGTCTTCAAGGACCGCGCCGAGGCCGGTCGCCGGCTCGGCCAGGTTCTCGCCGCCCGCAAGTTTGACGCGCCGATCGTCTACGCCCTGCCCCGCGGCGGCGTCCCGGTGGCCCTCGAGATCGCCAGGGCGCTGAACGCCCCGCTCGACCTCGTCCTCGTGCGCAAGATCGGCGCCCCACACGAGCCCGAGCTCGCGCTCGCGGCCGTCGTCGACGGCCATCCGCCCCAGACCGTGATCAACCCCGACGTCCAGGCCCTGACCGGCGCCGACGAGGCCTATCTCGACCGCGAGCGGACCAAGGAGCTCGCCGAGATCGAACGCCGCCGCGAGCGTTACCTGAAGGGCCGGCCGCGGCTCGATCCGAAGGGCCGCACGGCCGTGGTCGTCGACGACGGCCTGGCGACCGGGGCGACGGCGAAAGCCGCGCTGCGGGCCCTGCGCCAGCAGGGCGCGGGCCACATCGTCCTGGCCGTCCCCGTAGCCCCCGACGACACCGCCTCCGCCATGGAGGCCGAGGCGGACGAGGTGATCTGCCTGAACCGGTCGGACCGCTTCTGGGGCGTGGGACAGTTCTACCGCGACTTCCACCAGCTGGGCGACGAGGAGATGATCGCGATGCTGGACAAGGCCCCCAAGCCCGCCGAACCAGCCCCGCCCGGCGCCGTCGTGCGCCGCGAGGCGCGCATCGCGCCGCAAGGCCTCGGCGCCACCGTGACCGTGCCCAAGGCCGCCCACGGCGTCGTCCTCTTCGCCCACGGCAGCGGCTCGAGCCGCTTCAGCCCGCGCAACACCGCGGTCGCGGAGTTCCTGAACGCCGGGGGCTTCGCCACCGTGCTGATGGACCTGCTGACCGACGACGAGGCGGCCGACCGGCGCAACGTGTTCGACATCCCGCTTCTAGCCGAGCGCCTGGGCCAGGCGGCCGACTGGATCGCCTCCGAGCCGGACCTTCAGGGCCTGCGGCTCGGCCTCTTCGGCGCCAGCACAGGGGCGGCCGCGGCGCTCGTCGCCGCCGCCCGCCTGCAGGGCCGCATCGCCGCCGTGGTCTCGCGCGGCGGACGCCCGGACCTCGCCGGCGCCGACCTGCCGAAGGTGACGGCCCCCACCCTGCTGATCGTCGGCGGCGACGACGACGGGGTGATCGACCTGAACCGCGAGGCCCTGGCCCAGCTCGTCTGCGAGAAGGTCCTGACCCTGGTGCCCGGCGCCACGCATCTCTTCGAAGAGCCCGGCACGCTGGAGCAGGTGATGCTGCTGGCGCGCGAGTGGTTCGAACAGCATCTGCCGGCGCCCAGGAGCGAGGACCCCGCCGCGGACGATCCGCCGCCGCCCTCCGCCCCGGCCCGCCGTGCGCCCCAGCCCGCGTCGGCGGACGCAACGATCGTCGAGCGCATCGCCGAGGCGGCCGAGCCGTTCGACGCCATCGACGATGCCGCCTTCGCCGCCCTCTTCGACCGCTTCGGGGACGCCAAGGTCGTGCTTTTGGGCGAGGCCAGCCACGGCACGAGCGAGTTCTACCGAGCCCGGGCCGCGATCACGCGGCGGCTGGTCGAGCGGCACGGCTTCAACATCGTCGCCGTCGAGGCGGACTGGCCGGACGCCGCGGCGATCGACCGGCACGTGCGCCGGCTGGGCTCGCGCCCGATGGACCCGCCGCCGTTCAGCCGCTTCCCCACCTGGATGTGGCGCAACCGCGAGGTCGCCGCCTTCACCGCCTGGCTGCGCGAGCACAACGACGCCCTGGCGGGCGCCCACCAGACGGCCTTCTACGGTCTCGACCTCTACAACATGAACGGCGCCATCGCCGCGGTCCTGGAGTATCTCGACCGAGTCGATCCCCAGGCTGCCGCCGAGGCGCGCCGCCGCTACGGGTGCCTGGCCCCCTGGAGCGCCGAGTTCGCCGCCTACGGCCGCGCGTCGCTGACCCAGGGCTACGCCCTCTGCGAGGGGCCGGTGGTCGACATCCTGAAGACCCTGCTGAAGAACCGGCTCGCCTACGCGGGCCGGGACGGCGAGGCCTTCTTCGACGCCGCCCAGAACGCCCAGCTCGTGGCCGACGCCGAGCGCTACTACCGGGTGATGTACTATGGCGACGAGGAGTCCTGGAATCTGCGCGACAGGCACATGTTCCAGACCCTGGAGCGGATCCTGGTCAGCCGCGGGCCGGCCGCCAAGGCCGTGGTCTGGGCGCACAATTCGCACATCGGCGATGCGCGCTTCACCGACATGGGCATGGAGCGCGGCGAGCTGAACATCGGCCAGCTCTGCAAGACGCGCTGGGGTCGCCAGGCGGTCTCGATCGGCTTCTCCTGCCATGCCGGCGAGGTGATGGCGGCCCCGGCCTGGGACGAACCGGGCGAGGTGATGACGGTGCTGCCTTCGCGGCCGGACTCGTTCGAGAACCTGATGCACGGCGCCGGCCTGCCGAGGTTCCTGCTCGACCTGCGCGAGGGCGTGCACGCGGCCTTGCGCGCCGACCTCGTCCATCCGCGGCTGGAGCGGTACATCGGCGTCATCTACCGCCCGCAGACCGAGCGGTTCAGCCACTACGGCGCCGCGCAGCTGGCCGAGCAGTACGACGCCCTGGTCTGGTTCGACGAGACGAGCCCGGTGACCCCGCTGGAGCGGACCGCCCACGTCGGCGAGGACGACACCTGGCCGTTCGGACTTTGAGCCGTTGCGCCGCGCCCGCGAGTCCGCCATCCCTGCCGCATGACCGACGCCGAGGCGCAGGCCTTTCTAGCGGCGAACGCCGGAACGCGCCTGGCGCTGATCGCCGCGAGCCACGCGCGGCTGACCGGCCGGCCGCTCGTCGCCGCCGCGCCTGAGAACCTCGCCGCCAAGCTCTGGACCGCGCCGTTCGGCGTGCTGGCGCACGGAACCGAGGCGGACCCGGTGTTCTTCTACGCCAACCGCCTGGCGCTGGAGCTGTTCGAACTGACGCCGCAGGCGCTGATCGCCATGCCCTCGCGCCTGTCCGCCGAGCCGGGCGGCGAGCGCGAGGCCCGGGCCCGGTTCATGCGCGACGTCACGCAGCGGGGCTTCGCCGACGACTACGCGGGGGTGCGGGTGTCCTCGACCGGCCGACGCTTCCGCATCGAGGCGGCGACGGTGTGGAACCTGGTCGACACGGCCGGCCGGCGCCATGGCCAGGCGGCGGCGTTCTCGCGCTGGACGCCGCTCGCGCCGGTCTGACCGTCTGGGTCAGGTGATCTGCCCCTGGACATTGGCCCCTGGACCGGCAGCATGCCGCCCCAAGATCGAACCTTGCGAGGATCCATGGCTGACGACCGGCGGCAGGCCGCAACCCTCGAGTGGGGCGTCAAGCAGAGCTTCCGCAACTATGTCGAGGCCGCCGGCGGGACGACCGAGGCCGGCGGGGGCGTCGCGCGCGGCCCGGACGGGAGCTTCGTGTTTTCCGCCGCCCCCGGCGAGGGCCTGAGCCTTGGCGGCGACGGCCGGATCGAAGGGACGGGCCGCTTCGAGGGCGAGGTCCGGTTCGAGGCGCACGGCGGCATGCTGAAGGTGTTCCTGGCCGACCCCGTCCTGGAGGTCGGGCCCGCGGGCGCCGTGATCACCGTGGCCGACACGCCCTCGCGCACGCGACGGGTGGAACTGGCCAGGCTCGACCTGGCCGCGGCCACCGCCGGCGACGACGGCGCCCTGGTCATCCCCGCGGCCATGGCGGTGACCGGCTGGCAGATCCTGGGCGACCACTACGGCCCGGGCACACCGCTCGATCCGGTGATCCTGCGGCCAAAGGACTGAGCCCGGCGGCGCCCGGCGATCGCACGAACCTCTAGCCTGCCTCTCCGTCACCCGTGCATACGCCTGTCGGCGAGGCCGCGAAGCAAGGCGGCAGGAGGGCGTGATGAAACTCGACTCGTCGATCTCGGCGGTGGTCACCGGCGGGGCTTCCGGCCTCGGCGCGGCGACGGCGCGGGCGCTGGCCGCGCAGGGCGTGAAGGTGGCGATCTTCGACCTCAACGAGGAGCTTGGGCAAGCCCTGGCCAAGGAGCTGGGCGGCGTCTTCTGCAAGGTCAACGTGACCTCCGGCGACGAGGTCGACGCGGCCTTCGCCAAGGCGCGCGCGGCGATCGGCCAGGAGCGCATCCTGGTCAACTGCGCCGGCGTCGGCGGCGGGGCCAAGACCGTGTCGCGCGACAAGGCCACCGGCGAGATCAAGGAGTACCCGCTGGAGAACTTCGAGCGGATCATCCAGGTCAACCTGATCGGCACCTTCCGCTGCATCACCAAGAGCGCGGCCGGCATGTGCACGCTGGAGCCCCTGCCCGACGGCGACCGCGGCGCCATCGTCAACACCGCCTCGGTGGCGGCCGAGGAAGGCCAGATCGGCCAGGTCGCCTACACGGCCTCCAAGGCCGGCATCGTCGGCATGACCCTGACCATCGCCCGCGACCTCGCCTCCGAGGCGATCCGCGTGAACACCATCCTGCCCGGCATCTTCGACACGCCCCTGCTCGGCCGCGCGCCGGAGCACGTGAAGGCCGGGCTCGGCGCCTCCGTGCCGTTCCCCAAGCGCCTCGGCCAGCCCGAGGAGTACGCCCAGCTGGCGATGACCATGATCACCAACGGCTACTTCAACGGCGAGGACGTGCGACTGGACGGCGCAATCCGCATGCAGCCGCGGTGACCCCATCTAATTCGAGAACCTCTTAAATCGAAGGATTTCAAGCCCATGACCGAAGCCTACATCATCGACGCCTGCCGCACGCCCCGCGGCGTCGGCAAGTACCCCAAGGGCGCGCTCTCGCAGATCCATCCCCAGCAGCTGGGCGCGACGGTGCTGAAGGCCATCGCCGAGCGCAACGGCATCAACACCGCCGAAGTCGACGACGTGGTCTGGGGCACCAGCGCCCAGATCGGCCCGCAGGGCGGCGACCTCGGCCGCATGTCGGCGCTCGACGCCGGCTATGACGTGCGCTCCAGCGGCATGACCCTCGACCGCTTCTGCGGATCGGGCATCTCGGCGGTGAACATCGCCGCGGCCTCGATCATGAGCGGCATGGCCGACCTGGTGGTCGCCGGCGGCTGCGAGATGATGTCGATGCCGAACCGCCGCGCGGCCGACGCCGGCCCGCCGACCATGGACAACGGCAACCTGCGCCTGCGCGCGCGCCATCCGCAGTCGCACCAGGGCGTGTGCGCCGACGCCATCGCCTCGATGGAAGGCATCACCCGCCAGGCGGTGGACGAACTGGCGCTCACCAGCCAGCAGCGCGCGGCCAAGGCGATCGCCGAGGACGCCTTCAAGAAGAGCCTGATCCCGGTCTACCACGAGGACGGGACCCTGGCCCTCGACCGCGAGGAGTTCCCGCGCCCGCAGACGACGATGGAGGGCCTCTCGGCCCTGAAGCCGTCGTTCGAGGCCCTGGCCGACGTGCCGCTCGACGACAAGGGCACGACCTTCCGCAGCCTGATCCTGGCCAAGCACCCGGACCTGAAGATCCAGCACATCCACCACGCCGGCAATTCCTCGGGCGTGGTCGATGGCGCGGCGGCCCTGCTGCTCGCCTCCCCGGCCTACGCCAAGGCCCATGGCCTGAAGCCCCGCGCCCGCGTGGTCGCCATGGCCAACATGGGCGACAGCCCGACGCTGATGCTGAACGCCCCGGTCCCCGCCGCCCGCAAGGTGCTGGAGAAGGCCGGCCTGACGCTGGACGACATCGACCTCTTCGAGATCAACGAGGCCTTCGCCGTCGTCGCCGAGAAGTTCATCCGCGACCTCAAGCTCGACCGCGACAAGGTCAATGTGAACGGCGGCGCCATGGCGCTGGGCCATCCGATCGGCGCCACCGGCTCGATGCTGATCGGCACCGTCCTCGACGAGCTGGAGCGCCGCGACCTCACGCGCGGCCTCGTCACCATGTGCGCCGCCGGCGGCATGGCCCCGGCGATCATCGTCGAGCGCCTGTAATCTGAACCGGCCGTCCCCCTGCCCTTGCGGGCGGGGGGACGCTGATCGGCGGAATCCTTTGCCGCGCGGCGGGCGTCTTTCTCGGCAGGAGCCGGACGACGTCGGACCGGCCCGCATGTGCAAAGGAGCTTCCCATGACCGCCCGCGTGTCCGCCTTCCGCTGGGTTCCCCCGTTCGCCGAAGGCTTCGTCCGTGACCACCGCGTGCGCTGGGCGCACGAGGAGATCGGCCGGCCCTACGAGGCCGAGCTGGTCGACCGCGAGATCGTCGACAGTCCCGCCTACCGCGCCTGGCAGCCGTTCGGCCAGGTGCCCGCCTATCGCGACGGCGACGTCGAGATGTTCGAGTCCGGCGCCATCGTCCTGCACATCGCCCGTTCCTCGGAGATCCTCGCCCCGCGCGACGAGGCCGGCTTCGCCCGCGTCTCCTCCTGGGTGTTCGCGGCCCTGAGCTCGGTCGAGCCGCGCGTCCAGAACTTCGCCAACCTCGACACCTTCCACGGCGGCGCGCCGTGGGTGGAAGGCTACCGGCCAGTCGCCGAGGCGGCCCTGCGCCGGCGCCTGGAGGCGCTGGAGACCTGGCTCGCCGGCAAGGACTATCTGGAGGGCCGCTTCAGCGCCGCCGACATCATGATGAGCACGGTGCTGCGCGAACTCGACCGCTCGGGGATCCTCGCCGACTATCCGGCGGTCGAGGCCTACCTGCGCCGCTGCGAGGAGCGGCCGGCCTGGAAGCGGGCCCTGGCCGCCCAGCTGGCGACGTTCCGCGAGAACGAGCCGCAGCCCGCGCCGGTGGCTTGATCCTGGCCGGGCCGGGGCGCGCCTCTCACAGCAGGTGCGCCTCGGCGCCGTCGGTCACGTAGCGGGCGTAGCGGAAGTCGCGGATACGCGTGACCCGGCCCTGCTCCCAGGTCAGCTCGATGAAGTAGATGGTGTTGGCGGCGGGGTCGGCCGGATCGCTCACCAGCAGGGCCGGGCGGCCGTCGACGACGCCCGGCTGCAGCCGCCAGTCCTCGACCTTGCCGTAGTTGGGCAGGTAGCGGCCGGCGATCTCGTCGGGCCCCTTCATGCGCGTGCGGGCGACCATGTCGAGCCACACCTCCTCGGCCAGCAGGTCGCGGATGGCGTCGAAATCGCGGGCGTTGAAGCGGTCGGCGTAGCGTCGCCAGAGGCTGAGCTGGGCCGGGCTCAGCGCCGGCGCCGGGCCGCGCTCCAGCGCCGCAGCCGCCTCGCGCAGCCGCCCGCGCCCGCGGTGCAGCGCCGCCTTGGTGGCGGCCAGGCTCATGCCCAGCATGCCGCCGATCTCGTCCAGGGCGTAGCCGAGCACATCCATCAGGATCACGCAGCTGCGCTGCGCCGCCGGCAGGGCCAGGAACGCGCGCAGGGCCATGGCAGCCGCCTGCCGCGCCTCCGGCGACGCCTCGGGATCGGCCGCCTCGGCGCCGGGCGGGCCGCTCGAAGCCGCGGCGAGCGCACGCTGGCGCGTCCGCCGGCGCAGGAAGTCGATCGCGGCGTTGTGGGCGATGCGCATCAGCCAGGCCTCCATGTCCTCGGGCGTGGGCCCGCTGTCCGCAGCCGCCAGAGCCTTGGCCAGCGCCTCCTGGACGACGTCCTCGCCGTCGAAGGCCGATCCGGTCATGCGCGCGCAGTAGCGGTGCAGCCTGGGCCGCAGCGCTGCGATCTGCGCCTCCAGCGCCCGCCGCGCCGTGTCCGCATCCGTCTCGGTCATGCCGGTCTCCCTGCCGCCTCTGCCGGGCAAGGACGCCTGGCGGGGGCGAAAGGATTCAGACCCCGTCGGCGGCGATCCGCCAAGCCGCGCGGGCGCCACCGGCCTACACCCCGCGCGCTC
>DASZQQ010000501.1:0-6312 GCA_035549595.1 Caulobacteraceae bacterium | reverse complement strand
AGGTGTCGCCGCAGGCGACGGATGAGGGGGCTCCCGGACCTCTCAGCGCGTGCTGAGATCGACCAAGGCGCTGACTTTCCGGCACACACCTTTGCCGAACCGCAGGTCCGCAGGACGGCAGGCGCTGGAGGGCCCCCTCATCCGACGGCTTCGCCGCCACCTTCTCCCGCGTGGGGAGAAGGGTCGCCAGAGGTCACCCGATCCTGTCCTTCAGGCAACTGACGCTCCGCACGCTCTCGGCGGGAGGAGAAGGAGGCGTGTCTCAGGTCTGCGGCTCACTCCGTGATCAGCACCGGCTCGGGCAGGATCACGTGGATCAGGACCTCGGTCCGGGCGTGCAGGGTGTGGCCCTCGCCGGGCGGGGTGAAGATGTGGTCGCCGGGGCCGAAGGCGATGTCGTCGAGCCGCCCCTCGCCGGAGACGACGTAGATCTCCTCGCCGCCGGGATGGGTGTGGGTCGGCGAGCGCGAGCCGGGCTCGTAGCGCATCAGGAACGAGCCGGCCCCGCCGGTCATGTTCAGGGCCGCCAGCGTCACCCCCTCGCGCACCGGCCGCCACTGCAGGCTGGCCCTGCTCTTCAGATCCATCGCCAGCTCCCACTCGAACGATGCGGCCCGGTCCGCCGCGATTGGCGTCTACACCTGCCGTGCGGCGCGCGCTATGAGCGCTGCATGGCCCTGACCTTCCCCAACATCCGGCCCGAGGTCTTCCCGCCGGTCGGTCCGTTCCACATCGGATCCTGGACCATCGGCCCGCTGGCCATCCGCTGGTACGCCCTGGCCTACATCGCCGGCATCCTGCTGGGCTGGCGCTACGCCACCAGCATGGTCAGGAACGCGAAGCTGTGGGGCGGCCGCGGACCGACCCTGACCGTGCCGCAGGTGGACGACCTCATCCTCTGGATCACGCTCGGCGTCATCCTCGGCGGGCGGATCGGCTACATCCTGTTCTACATGCTGCCCCTGGCGAGCGGCCGCGAGCTGCTGATGCAGGACCCCCTGACCGTGTTCAAGGTCTGGCAGGGCGGCATGAGCTTCCACGGCGGGGCGATCGGCGTGCTGGTGGCCGGCGTCCTCTTCGGGCGCGCCAACAAGATCGACCTGATGCGCCTTGGCGACCTCGTCGTCGCCTGCGAGCCGATCGGCCAGTTCTTCGGCCGCGTGGCCAACTTCATCAATGGCGAGCTCTGGGGCCGGCATACGGACCTGCCTTGGGGCATGGTGTTCTGCAACGACACCATCATGGCCGCCAACAACGGCCTGTGCCCGGCCGGGACCGAGCCGCGGCATCCCAGCCAGCTGTACGAGGCCGGTCTGGAAGGGATCGCCCTCTTCCTGATCCTCTGGTGGGTGACGCACCGCGCCGGCTGGCTGCAGCGCCGCGGCGCCGTCACCGGCCTCTTCCTGGTCGGCTACGGCGTCTTCCGCATCGTCCTGGAGACCGTGCGCAACCCGGATCCCGGCCTGGAGCACCTGCCGCTGGGCCTGACCGTGGGCATCATGCTGTCCGTGCCGATGGTGCTGCTGGGGGCCTGGCTGATCGTGCGAGGACTGAAGGAGCCGCCGGCCGCGGCGCCGTCCGCAGGCGAGCATGAGCCTGCGTGAGCGCCTGAAGGCCGAGATCGCCGAGAACGGCCCGATGACCGTCGAGGCCTTCATGACCCGCTGCCTGTACGACCCCAAGGACGGCTACTACGCCACGCGCCCGCGGCTGGGCGCCGAGGGCGACTTCATCACCGCCCCGCACGTCTCGCAGATGTTCGGCGAGCTGATCGGCCTGTGGGCCGCGGAGCTGTGGATCCAGATGGGCTCACCCGCCCGGGTGCGCCTCGTCGAGCTCGGGCCGGGCGACGGGACCCTGATGGCCGACATCCTGCGCGTCGGCCGCGCCGCGCCGGGCTTCGTCGAGGCCGCCGAGGTCTGGCTGGTGGAGACCAGCGGCCCCCTGCGCGCGCGTCAGGCCGCCGCCCTGGCGCCGCACGAGCCCCGCTGGGTCGAGCGGATCGAGGACGTCCCGACCGATGCGCCGGTGATCGTGATCGGCAATGAGTTCCTCGACTGCGCCCCGATCCGCCAGTTCGTGCGCGTCGGCGAGCGCTGGATGGAACGCACCGTGGGCCTGAAGGACGGGGAGCTGGCGTTCGGCCTGACCCCCTGCCCACTCGTCCACATCACCGCCGACGATCCGCCGGGCAGCATCCTGGTGCTGTCGGCCGCCCTGGGCGAGGTCGCCGAGGCGATCGGCCGCCTCGTCGCGCACGCCGGCGGCGCGGCGCTGATGATCGACTACGGCAGCGAGAACGAGCGCAGCGGCGACACCCTGCAGGCCCTGCGCGGCCATGTCAGGGAGGGGCCGCTGGAGCACCCCGGCGAGGCCGACCTGACCGTGCGCGTCGACTTCGGCTGGTTCCTGGCCTACGGCGCGCGCCATGGCGCCGTCGCCGCGCCGCTGGTCACCCAGGGCGAGTTCCTGCGCCGGCTGGGTATCGAGCAACGGGCCGAGGTGCTGAAGCGGGCCAACCCGGCCAGGGCCGAGGTGATCGAGCGGCAGCTGCAGCGCCTGATCGGCACGGGCCAGATGGGCGAGCTCTTCAAGGCCGCCTGCCTCCATTCCAAGGGCCTGAGGCCGCCGGGGTTCGAGCCGTGACCGAGATCCTGACCTCGCCGCTGCTGTCCGCCCTGCCCGGCGTGCGGCACGGCTTCTTCACCCGCCTGGGCGGCGTCTCGGAGGGGCTCTACGCCAGCCTCAACGTCGGCCGCGGCTCGGGCGACGATCCGGCCGCAGTGGAGGAGAACCGCCGCCGCGCCGCCCAGCGCTTCGGCGCTCCGGCGGAGGCGCTGACCACCTGCTACCAGGTCCATTCCGCCCGGGCCTTCACCGTCGAGCGCCCGTGGGGCGACGCGCGGCCTGAGGGCGACGCGGTCGTGACCGCGGCCGGCGGGGTGATGTGCGGCGCGCTCGCGGCGGACTGTGCGCCGGTGCTGCTGGCGGACGCCGCGGCCGGCGTCGTCGCCTCCGCCCACGCCGGATGGCAGGGCGCGCTGGGCGGCGTCGTCGAGGCGGCGATCGAGGCCATGGAGCGGCTCGGCGCGACCCGCGCCGGCATCGTCGCGGCTGTGGGTCCCTGCATCGCGCAAGCGTCCTACGAGGTGGGGCTGGAGTTCCTGGACCGCTTCGAGGCGCGCGATCCGGCCTCGTCGCGCTTCTTCGCCGCCGGCGCCTCGGCCGAGAAGCGCCAGTTCGACCTGCCGGCCTATGTGCTCGACCGCCTCGCCAGGGCCGGCGTCGGCCGGGCCGAGTGGATCGGCCGCGACACCTGCGCGGAGGCCGACCTGTTCTTCTCCAACCGGCGGGCGTTCCGTCAGGGCGAGCGCGACTACGGCCGGCTTCTCTCGGCGATCATGCTGGAACCCTAGGCGCCCTCGCGTCATAGTGTGGGCCCGAGGGGTGAGGGGCTCTCCAAGTGAGCGTGACGGGTACGGTGACGGACGCGTTGGTCCTGAAGGGCCTTTCCAAGACCTACGACAAGCCGGCGGTGGACAACCTGGACCTGACGGTCCGGGCCGGCGAGCTCTACGCCCTGCTCGGGCCCAATGGCGCCGGCAAGACGACGACGCTGCGCATGGTCGCGGGGCTCCTGAAGCCCGACGCCGGCGCGATCTCGGTGTTCGGCGTCGACGCCCTGGCCGACCCGGCCGCGGCCAAGCAGCTCGTCGCCTGGGCCCCGGACGAGCCGATGCTCTACGACCGGCTGACGCCGATGGAGTACCTGGAGTTCGTCGCCGGCCTCTGGGGCGTGGACGCGGGCAGGGCGAAGACCGACGCCGAGGCCCTGCTGAAGTTGCTGGGCCTCTGGGACAACCGCAACCAGCGCTGCGAGGGCTTCTCGCGCGGCATGAAGCAGAAGGCCGCCCTCGCCGGCGCCCTGATCCACGACCCGAAGCTGCTGATCCTCGACGAGCCCCTGACCGGTCTCGACGCGGCGGTCGCGCGCCAGGTCAAGGACCTGCTGCAGGCGCGCGTCGCCTCCGGCGCCACGGTGATCCTGACCACCCACATCCTCGAGGTCGCCGAGCGCATCGCCGACCGCATCGGCATCATCCAGCACGGACGCCTGCGCGCCGAGGGCACCCTCGACGAACTGCGTCAGCTCGCCGGCGAGGGCCAAGGGACGCTGGAGGACGTGTTCCTCGACCTGATCGGCGAGCGGGACGCGGCGTGATCGGCCGCCCGGGCTCCATCCCCTGGCTGTTCGCCGCCGAGGCGCGCCTGGCGTTGCGCGACCTCTTCGCGCGCCGCGGCCGCGCGCGGGCGGTGCTGCTCGGGATCGTGCCCCTGGTGCTGATCGGGGCGGTCGGGATTCCGGTCGGGCTCGCCCTTCGCCACGTGAACGTGCCGCTGGTCCCGTTCGCCATGGTGGTCGTCGACCTGGCGATGCTGGCGGTGTTCAGCCTGATGCTGTCCCAGACCCTGGCCGCCGCGACCCAGACCCTCTACGTGCGCGGCGACCTGGAGCTGCTGTTCTCCTCGCCGATTCCGCCGCGCAAGGTCCTCGCCGTGCGCTTCGCGGCCATCGCCGGCGGCGTCTTCGCCGCCTTCCTCGGCCTCGTCGGCCCGCCCCTGGTCCCGATCGCCGTCCTCGGCCACCCGGAGTTCCTGGGCGTGATCCCGGTGCTCGCGGGCTTGGCGCTGACCGCCAGCGCGCTCGGCCTGCTGATCGCCGTCGCCCTCTTCCGGCTGATCGGCCCCAGGCGCACCCGCACGGTGGCCCAGGTCCTGGCGGCCCTGATCGGCGCGGCCTTCTTCATCTCCAGCCAGATCCGCAACATTCTCGGCCAGCGCGGGATGTCGAACTCCCTGGCCATGGCGCACGACCTGGCCTCGCAGGACCTGCGCCTGCCCGCGATCGCCGGCTGGCCGCTGCGGGCGATGCTGGGCGATCCCTTGCCGATGGCCGTGATCTTCGGGACCGGCCTTCTGCTGTTCGTCGCCGTCAGCCAGCTTCTGGGCGCGCGCTTCGCCGCCGACGCCTCGGCCGCCAGCGGCGCGGACGAGGGCGGCAAGGTCAAGGCCCCGGCCAGGGTCGCCTTCGCCGCCGGGGCCTTCGCGGCCACCGTGGGCAAGGAGCTGCGCCTGTTGCGCCGCGACGCGGCCCTGCTGAGCCAGGTGTTCCTGCGCGTGCTCTACCTGATGCCGCTGGCCTTCGTGCTGGTGCGCAACGCCGGCGCCCACATGACCTGGATGCTGCCGGGCGGCGCGGCCGGTCTGGCGCTGCTGTCCGGCCAGGTCAGCGGCAGCCTCGCCTGGATAACCATCTCGGCCGAGGACGCGCCCGATCTCCTGGCCGCCAGCCCGACGCCGATCGGGGTGCTGCTGCGGGCCAAGCTGGCCGCAGCCCTGACGCCGGTCGCAGTGCTCCTGGCAATCCCGCTCGTCGCCCTGATCGTGCTCGCCCCCGCCGCCGGCCTCGCCGCCACCGCCGGCTGCGCCGCCTCGTCGGTCGCCAGCGGCCTGATCAACGCCTGGTACAACAAGCCCGGCAAGCGCGCCGACTTCCGCCGCCGACGCGGCGGCTCCTGGGCCGGAGGCCTGGCCCAGTTGGTCGTGACGTTCTTCATCGCCGGGGCGACTGGGCTGCTGGCCACCGGCACGCCGCTGTTCGCCGCCCTCGGCCTCGCGCCGGCCGCCATCGCCGGCGCCGCCCTGCTCGTCCTGCGCCGCAGCGACGCCCAGGTCGCCGCCTCCCTGCGCGCGGCGGCCTGAGGGCTCAGGGCCGGAACTTCACGAACACCAGTTCGGGATCGCCCGGGTCGAGGTTCTCGATCACGCCGGAGACCTGCCAGCCGGCCAGAGCCAAGAGCGCGCGCATCGGCTGGTTGGATTCGTTGGTCGAGGTGAACATGCGGTCGTCGTCGTGCGCCGCTTCGCACGCGGCCATCAGCGCCGTGCCGACGCCGCGCCTGCGGTGCGCCTCGGCCACGACCAACAGGTCCACGAACGGGCGGGCGAAGAAGTGGCGGCTGACGAGGGCGTATCCGATCGCCTCGCCGTCCTCCTCGGCCAGCCAGCTGAGACCCAGCCCCAGCAGCTCGTCGACCGTGCGCGCCCGGTCGGCTTCCGTCTCAAGCCGCGGATCGGCCGCCGATAGCCGCGCTATGTCGGTGGCGTCCGCGGGGCGCAGGGTAAACGTCGGCTCCGTCATGGCGACGCCTGGATAGCGCTACCGGCCCACTTGCGGCTAGCCTTGCGTCGCGCGGCGAGGGGAAGGCCATGGTCTGGCTGTTCGTGATCGGCCTCGGGGCCTGGATCTTC
>DASZQQ010000500.1:0-6753 GCA_035549595.1 Caulobacteraceae bacterium | reverse complement strand
TGGTTGGTCGGCTCGTCGAGCAGCAGCATGTCGGGCTTGGAGAGCAAGAGGCGCGCGAGCGCCACGCGGCGCCGCTCACCCCCGGAGAGGTTGTCGACCGGCCAGTCGTTCGGCGGGCAGCGCAGGGCGTCCATCGCCATCTCGATCTTGGAGTCGATGTCCCACAGGTCCTGGGCGTCGATCTTCTCCTGGAGGGCGGTCATCTCCTCCATCAGCTCGTCGGAGTAGTCCTCGCCGAGCTTGGCCGCGACCTCGTTGTACCTGTCGAAGATATGCTTCTCGTCGCACCAGGCGATGACGTTGCCCCAGACGTTCAGCTGGTCGTCGAGCTGCGGCTCCTGCTCGAGGTAGCCCATCTTGACGCCTTCGGCGGCGCGGGCCTCGCCGGTGAACTCCGTGTCGATACCGGCCATGATCTTGAGCAGGGTCGACTTGCCGGAGCCGTTGACGCCGACGACGCCGATCTTGGCGTCGGGGTAGAACGACAGCCAGATGTTCTCGAACAGCTTCTTGCCGCCGGGAAAGGTCTTCGAAAGACCCTGCATTTGGAAGATGTACTGGGCAGCCATCGGGGCTCGCGCGCTCGCTTCGTCTGAAGGATGGGGAAGTCGCGCGGGGAGATAGCCGCCGAGGGGCGGACGCGCAACGGCGCCCGCCCGCGGCAGATCGCTTTAGTGGGCCGCGGCCTTGTTGCAGACCGCCAGATTGCCGGCGCTCATCGTCTGGCCGCTGAGCTCGAGGCTGGCCAGGGCGCCGAAGGTCCCGGCGATCTTCTTGCAGGCGTACATGGACGACCAGCTGGCCGGCGAGCCCTTGGCCGTGGCGACGCAGGCGTCGCCCTCGCACTTCCAGTCGAGGCCGCCGAGGCTCTCGGACTTCGGCGCGGCGAGCGCGGTGGCGAGCTTGGCGTGGCCGTAGACGGCCGGCTCGGCCGCGACGGCGGCGCTCGCGGCGAAGAGGGCGGCGGTGGTCAGGGCGGCAAGGAGTTTCGATCGACGGCTATGCATGGCAACCTCGAATGACTAAGGGGAAGAAAAGAACGGTCGGTCACTTTTTTGCTGGAAAGAGCACGATCGTTCGCTTTTGGTCAAGGGAGGTCAGGTGCGCAAAGGCGACTACACGCGGCTGCGGATCATCGACGAGGCGACGCGGCAGGCGGCCATCCGGGGTCTGGCGGGAATCAGCCTTTCCGACGTGGCCGGCCCGGCCGGCCTGACCAAGAGCGGCCTCTTCCGCCACTTCGAATCCAAGGAGGCGATGCAGCATGCGGTGCTGGCGTCCGCCTTCGACCGCTTCGTCGGCTTCGTCTGGACGCCGTTCGAGGGCCTCGAGCCCGGCCGGCCACGGCTCGAGGCGGTGTTCGGCCGCTGGATCGACTGGGTGGTGCGCACCGCCGGCGGCTGTCCGATCAACGCCATGATCATGGAGTTCGACGACCAGCCGGGCCCCTTGCGCGACTACCTGCGCCAGCGCCTGTTCGACTGGCGCCTGCATCTGGTCGGCGACTTCAAGCGGCTGCGCACGCCGGCGCCTTCGGACGAGGAGGCCTGGCAGGCGGTGTTCGAGACCAAGTCCTTCGTGCTCGGCTACAGCGAGGCGGCCCGCCTGCTGGAGGACGCCCGCGCCCGCGCCTGGGCCAACACCGCCTTCGCCGCCGTGCTGGACCGCCTGGAGCGGGCGCCGTAGCTCTTCCTCGCTGAGGAGGGGCGGACATGTGCATCGAACTCATGGCGGCGCTCGCCAGTGTCACGATGCTTGCCTGCTCCACCGCGACCTCCGCACAGGCGGCGGCGCCCAATCCATCGCCCTCGTCCTGGGCGATCTATCCGCCAGGAGTTTCGCCCGCCATGGAGACCAAGGGGATCACGGTGGGCGCCGTTCGTGCGGCGCTCTCCTCGGGCAAGGCGACGTCGCTGGAGCTGACGACGACATTCGCGCAGCAGATTCTCGCCATGGACCGGCCCGCAGACGAGATGCTCGCTCTTCCGGGCATGTCCCGGAATGAGGCCCTTGCCGTGGCGCAGGCCAATCAAGGGGCCTGGCGGGCCGTCGTCGCGTTGAACCCGCACGCCCTCGCCGACGCCCGCAAGGCCGACACCGACCGCGCGGCCGGTCGCCCGCAAGGTCCGCTCGCCGGCGTGCCGATCCTCCTGAAGGACAACATCGAGTCCGCCGATGACACGGCGACCACCGCCGGCTCCCTGGCCCTGAAGGACAACGTCACGAACCGCGACGCGCCGCTCGTGCGACGGCTGACCGACGCCGGGGCGATCATCCTGGGCAAGACCAACCTGTCGGAATGGGCCAACTTCCGCTCGACCCGGTCGCTCAGCGGCTGGAGCGCGGTCGGCGGCCAGACGACCAATGCGCACGACCCGCTGCGCACCCCGTGCGGCTCGTCGGCCGGCAGCGCGGTGGCGGTGGCGCTGGGCTATGCGCCGGCCGCGATCGGCACCGAGACCGACGGTTCGATCACCTGCCCGGCGGCGGTCAACGGCATCGTCGGCTTGAAGCCCACCGTCGGCCTCGTCTCGCGGACCCACATCGTGCCGATCAGCCACAGCCAGGACACCGCCGGGCCGATGACCCGCACGGTGCGCGACGCGGCCATCGTGCTCTCGGTGATCGCCGGGAGCGATCCGGCCGACCCGGTCACGGCCGAGGCCGACGCCCACCGCACCGACTACGCCGCCGCCCTGGACGCCGGATCGCTGAAGGGCGCCAGGATCGGCGTGATGCGCTTCGCCGCCGGCTTCCACCCCGAGACCGACGCGGTGTTCGAGCAGGCGCTCGCACGCCTGAAGGCGGCCGGCGCGGTCCTGGTCGAGATCAAGGACGGCCCCGACCGCAAGGCCATCGGCGAGGCCGAGGGCGTGGTGCTGCAGACCGAGTTCCGCGCCGACCTCAACGCCTACCTGGCCTCCACAGACCCGGCCAGGGTGAAGACCCGCACGCTCGCCGACCTGATCGCCTTCAACAAGGCGCACGCGGCCGAGGAGCTCGGCCTCTTCGGCCAGGAGCTGTTCGAGGCGTCCGAGACGACCAAGGGCCTTTCCGACCCCGAGTACCTCAAGGCGCTCGCCACGGGCCGGCGCCTGGCCGGGCCCGAGGGCATCGACAGGATGCTGAAGGACAACGACGTCGTCGCCCTGGTGGCGCCGACCCTGGCGCCGGCGTGGCTGATCGACCCGGTGCTGCGGGACCGCTACGTCGGCGGCGGCGCCGGGGGCCTCGCGGCCGTGGCCGGCTATCCGCACCTCACCGTGCCGATGGGCGATGTGAAGGGCCTCCCCGTCGGCCTGTCGTTCATCGGCCCGGCCTGGTCCGAAGCGCGGCTCCTGTCGCTCGGCTACGCCTTCGAGCAGACGCCTGTGCGGTAGCCGCGACGGAACGCCGTTCCGCCAAGATTTGGCCGCAGATCAAGCGTCACCATGATTTCAGGGACGCAACACCAGTCGGAGGGCTCGCGCATGCGAACCTTGTCCCGCGTCCGCGCCGTGACGATGCCGGTCATGGCCGCGGCGATCGCCTTCTCCCCGCCCGCCATCGCCCCGGTCCAGGCCGCGGCCCCGCGCGACGCCGCCACGCCCTCGGCGGCGGATTGCGAACGGCTCGGCTTCCACATCGGCGAGCGCGGCGAGGCCGGCCGGGTCTACCGCGGCCACGCCGTCGGCGGCGCGTTCATGAACGCCCCCGCGACCGCTGCGCCGCCGCCCATGGCGCCGCCGCCTCCGGCTCCCCCGCCGCCCCCGCCTCCCGGGGCTCCGACGACCCTGCAGGAGTCGATCGTCGCCGCGCCCAAGGCCGCCCCCTCCGGCGCCGCCCGCTACCCCTACGGCCCGCCCGCCGGGACCGTGGACACCGAGCGCTATGCGCACACGGCCTCGAACCCGATCCACCGCGTCGCCGAGGATCCGGTCTCGACCTTCTCCATCGACGTCGACACGGCCTCCTACGCCAATGTCCGGCGGTTCCTGAACGACGGCCAGCGCCCGCCGCGCGATGCGGTCAGGGTCGAGGAGCTGGTCAACTACTTCGACTACGGCTACGCCCGCCCGGCCTCGGCCGAGACGCCGTTCTCGACCTTCGTGGCGGTCGCGCCGTCGCCCTGGGCGGCGAACAGGCAGATCGTGCATATCGGCCTGCAGGGCTACGACCTCGCCCGCGCCGAGGCGCCGCCGCTGAACCTGGTGTTCCTGATGGACACCTCCGGGTCGATGTGGTCGGAGGACCGCCTGCCGCTCGCCAAGAAGGCGTTGAACGTCCTGATCGACCAGTTGCGGCCGCAGGATCACGTGGCCCTCGTCGCCTACGCCGGCTCGGCCGGCGCCGTGCTGGGGCCGACCAGCGGGCGCGACAAGCTGAAGATGCGCTGCGCCGTGGCCGCGCTCGAGAGCGGCGGCTCGACCGCCGGCGGCCAGGGCCTCGCCCTCGCCTACGCCCTGGCCGAGCAGAACTTCCAGAAGGGCGCGGTCAACCGCATCGTCCTGATGACCGACGGCGACTTCAACGTCGGCATCGCCGATCCGGAGAAGCTGAAGGACTTCGTCGCCGAGAAGCGCAAGACCGGCGTCTACCTGTCGGTCTATGGCTACGGCCGCGGCAACTACAACGACGTGATGATGCAGGACCTGTCGCAGAACGGGAACGGGACCGCGGCCTACGTCGACAGCCTGGAGGAGGCGCGCAAGCTGTTCCGCGACGACTTCAGGAGCCAGCTTTTCACCATCGCCGACGACGTGAAGATCCAGGTCGAGTTCAACCCGGCCCAGGTCCAGGAGTACCGGCTGATCGGCTACGAGACGCGGATGCTGAACCGCGAGGACTTCAACAACGACCGCGTCGACGCCGGCGAGGTCGGGGCCGGGGCCTCGGTGACCGCGCTCTACGAGATCACCCCGACGGGCGCGCCGGCCTCGTCCGACCCGCTGCGCTACGGCGGCGCGGCCGCGGCGCCGCCGCCGGACCGGTCGCAGGAGCTGGCCTGGCTGAAGGTCCGCTACAAGCTGCCCGGCCAGCCGACGTCGCGGCTGATCGAGCGGCCGATCGGCGCGGCCGGCGACCGCCATGCCAGCGTGGCCGCGGCGCCCGAGGCGACCCGCTGGGCGCTGGCGGTAGCCGCCTATGGCCAGAAGCTGCGAGGCGATCCGTGGCTGGAGGACCGCTTCGGCTGGGACGCCATCCGCGATCTCGCCCAGGGCGCGCGTGGCGAGGACCCCTACGGCCTCAGGGCCCAGTTCGTGCAGCTCGTGCGGGCGGCGAAGGACGCCCATTCGGTGAACGAATAGACCCGGGGCGAGGGCGCGGCGCCGCACGGAGTCGCGGGCCCGGCGCGCTTGGTGTAGAGCCCCGCCCATGCCTTCCACCAGCCACGGCGCCCTCGTGCTCTTCTCCGGCGGCCAGGATTCCAGCGTCTGCCTGGCCTGGGCGCTGGCGCGCTATTCGCGCGTCGAGACCATCGGCTTCGACTACGGACAGCGCCATTCGGTCGAGCTCGAGGCGCGGCAGGTGGTGCGCGCCGAGATGGCGCGCCGCTTCCCGGAGTGGGCCGTGCGCCTGGGCGCCGATCACATGGTCGACATCCGCTCGTTCGGCGCCATCGGCGACACCGCCATGACCAGCGAGCGGGCCATCGAGATCACCGAGAAGGGCCTGCCGTCGACCTATGTGCCGGGCCGCAACCTGGTGTTCCTGACCTACGCCGCGGCGATGGCCGACCGCCGCGACCTGAAGGCCCTGGTCGGCGGCATGTGCGAGACCGACTTCTCCGGCTATCCGGACTGCCGGCGCAGGACCCTCGACGCCCTGGAAAGCGCACTGGAGCTGGGCATGGAGCGCGCCTTCCCGATCAAGACGCCGCTGATGCGCCTGACCAAGGCCGACACCTGGGCGCTGGCCCAGGGGATCGGCGGCGAGGCGCTGGTCGAGCTGATCGTCGAGCACAGCCACACCTGCTACCTCGGCCGGCGCGACCGGCGGCACGACTGGGGCTACGGCTGCGGCGCCTGCCCGGCCTGCGAGCTGCGCGCCAACGGCTGGACGGACTGGGTGCAGCACGGCCGCCCGACCATCGCGGCGAACGCGGTCCCATGACCTATTCGGTCAAGGAGATCTTCCTGACCCTGCAGGGCGAGGGCGGCCAGGCCGGCCGCGCGGCGGTGTTCTGCCGCTTCGCCGGCTGCAACCTCTGGACCGGCCGCGAGCAGGACCGGGCGGGCGCCGTCTGCACCTTCTGCGACACCGACTTCGTCGGCACGGACGGCCCGGGCGGCGGCAAGTTCGCAACGCCTGAGGCGCTGGCCGATGCGGTGGCCGCGGCCTGGACCGGCCCGGCCGAGCAGCGGCTGGTGGTCTGCACCGGCGGCGAGCCGCTGCTGCAGCTCGACGCCCCCCTGATCGAGGCCCTGCACGCGCGCGGCTTCTCCATCGCCCTGGAGACCAACGGCACCCTGGCGGTCCCGCCCGGAGTCGACTGGATCTGCGTCAGCCCCAAGGCCGACGCCGCCCTCGCCCAGACCTGCGGCCAGGAGCTGAAGCTGGTCTACCCGCAGAAGGGCGTCGATCCGGCGCGGTTCGAAGGCCTGGAGTTCGAGCGTTTCTGGCTGCAGCCGATGGACGGGCCGGACCGCGCCGCCGCGACGCAGGCGGCCATCGCCTATTGCCTTGAGCACCCCCGCTGGCGTTTAAGCGTCCAGACCCACAAATACCTGGGCATCCCCTGAGGCGCTCCGTCCAGGGGAGGCCGAAGAGTCC
>DASZQQ010000499.1:0-3000 GCA_035549595.1 Caulobacteraceae bacterium | reverse complement strand
GTTCCAGTCTTCGAGCAGGTGCGCGACCGAGGGCCGGCCCTCGAGGATGCGGACCTCGTCGCCCGTCAGGATGGCGGCCGCGGCACCGGTGCCGTCGTCGACCGTCGCGAGCGAGAACACGTCAGCCATCGCCGCAACTCTATAGACGTTTGCCTCCAGGCGCCACGTCTCGCCGCCGAAACGGTGGGCCGCCACCCGTCCGGTCTATACAGTTCGCCTCGTGGCGGGGCGCCTCGAGGGCAAGGTCGCGGTGGTCGTCGGCGCGGGCCAGACGGCCGGCGAGACCATCGGCAACGGCCGCGCCGCCGCGATCCTCTTCGCCCGCGAGGGGGCCGAGGTGCTGTGCGTCGACCGCGACCTGAGCTCGGCCGACGAGACCGTGTCGATGATCGACGCCGAAGGCGGCAAGGCCTCGGCCTACCAGGCCGACATCACGCGCGAAAACGACTGCCGCGGCCTGGCCGAGGCGGCGCGGGCCGACTACGGCCGCATCGACGTCCTGCACAACAACGTCGGCATCGGGACCGGCGACGGCTCGGTCGAGCGCCTGACCGAGGCGGCCTGGCAGCGCATCTTCGACGTCAACCTCAAGGGCATGTGGCTGACGATCAAGCACGTGCTGCCGATCATGAAGGCCCAGGGCGGCGGCTCGATCGTCAACATCTCGTCCCTGGCCTCGATCGCCCCGGCCAACATCCTCGCCTACGAACTCTCCAAGGCGGGGGTGAACAAGCTGACCGAGTCCGTGGCGGCGCTGAACGCCCGGCACATGGTCCGCTGCAACGCCATCCTGCCCGGGCTGATGGACACGCCCATGGCCATCGAGGGCATCTCCACGGCCCGCGGCCAGAGCCGCGAGGAGCTGCGCGCCGCCCGCAGCGCCCGCGTGCCGCTGGGCGGCCAGATGGGCACGGCCTGGGACGTCGCCCACGCGGCCCTGTTCCTGGCCTCCGACGAGGCGAAGTTCATCACCGGCGTCCTGCTGCCGGTCGACGGCGGCATGTCCGTGCGCCGGGGATGAGATGACCGCCTTCGCGGGCCTGCGCGTGCTCGACGTCTCCCAGGGCCTGGTCGGCCCGATGGCGGCGATGCTGCTGGGAGACTTCGGGGCGCAGGTGCTGAAGGTCGAGCCGCCCGGCGGCGACCGGATGAAGGACCGGCCGGGCTACCTGACCTGGAACCGCAACAAGCGCCGCACGGTGCTCGACCTCGACGAGCCCGGCGACCTCGCGCGGCTGAAGACCCTGATCGCCGGCGCCGACGTGGTGGTGTTCGACCAGCCGCCGGGCGTCCTGGAGCCCCTGGGGCTCGGCGAGGCGGCGCTGAGCGCCGAGCATCCGCGCCTCGTGCGCCTGTGGGTCCCGCCGTTCGGGACGAACGAGCATCCCTGGAGCGCCCTTCCCGCCCACCACGCCATGCTGACCGGCCTGACCGGGGCGGCGTTCCGGCAGGGCAGCTACGCCGACCAGCCGGTGTGGCACGTGGCGCCGATCGTCCACTACGGCCAGGCGGTGATGGCCGCGAGCGCCACCGGCGCAGCCCTCCTGGAGCGCGCGCACAGCGGCCGGGGCCAGGGGGTGACCGTCAGCGGCCTGCACGGTCTCGCCACCTTGGCCGGCCCCGTCAGCCTGATGGACGGGGCCGGCATGAAGGGCCATCCGCTGGGCGGCTCGGTCAGCTACCGGCTCTACCAGTGCGGCGACGGCGAGTGGCTGTTCCTGGGGGCGCTCTTCCCGCACTTCTTCCAGCGCGCCATCGACGCCCTGGGCCTGGCGCGCATGCGGCAGTTCCCGCCCGGCGCCTTCGACATCGGCGGCCTCGTCTCGCACGTGCTGCGCCAGGGGCCGCGCGAGGCGGCGATGGAGCGCCTGCGCGCCCACGCGGCGCCGGCCGCGCCGGTGGGCCGCCGCTCGGACTGGCTGAAGCACGAGGTGATGGCCTCGAACGGCATGCGCGCCGAACTCGACCATCCCGAGCTCGGCCCGGTGGAGATGCCGGGCGTGGCGGTGAGGCTGTCGGCCACGCCCGGCGAAGTGCGCGGTCTGATGCGCGAGGCGACGACGGACGAGCTCGCGGCGTTCGCCTCCCCGCAGCCGGCGCCGCCCGCCGGCCCTGCGCCGGACCTGCCGCCGCTCGCCGGGGTGCGCGTGCTGGACCTCGGCACGGTGATCGCGGGCGCCTACGCCAGCGCCATCCTGGCCAACTTCGGGGCCGAGGTGATCAAGGTCGAGCCGGCCGAGGGCGACCCGTTCCGGCCCTACGGCACCGGCTTCATGAACTACAACCGCGGCAAGCAGGGTCTGGGGCTCGACCTGAAGACCGAAGCCGGCCGGGCCCTGTTCCTCGACCTCGTGCGCGGCGCCGACGTGGTGATCGACAACTTCCGCCACGGCGTGCGCGAGCGGCTCGGCATCGACTATGCGGCGCTGAAGGCGGTCAATCCGCGCATCGTCTCGCTGTCGATCACCGCCTATGGCTCAGGCAGCGCGCTCGCCGACCAGCCGGGGTTCGACCCGCTGCTGCAGGCGCTGAGCGGCCTGATGCAGGCGCAGGGCGGCGAGGGCAACGAGCCGGTGTTCCACGCCATCCCGGTCAACGACGTCGCCACCGCAGCCATGGCCAGCTTCGGCGTGATGGCGGCCCTGAACGCGCGCGAGCGCAGCGGCGAGGGCCAGAACGTCGAGACCAGCCTCGCGGCCCAGAGCGCCCTCTTCCAGTCCGGCGAGATCACCGCCTGGGCCGGCTCGCCGGCGCCGCCGGACGGCAGCGAGGACTGCGTCGGCTTCGCCGCCCTCGACCGCTACTACCCCTGCGCCGACGGCTGGCTGACCCTGGCCTGCACGGACCGGGCGCAGTTCGCCGCCCTAGCGCAGGTCCTCGGCCAGCCGGACTGGCCCGCGCGGTTCGCCGACCCGCGCGCCGAGCCGCGCGACGGCGACCTCGCCGCCGCCATCCGCCTGGCGCTCGCCGGCCGCCGCCGCGACGCCACCGTCGCTGCCC
>DASZQQ010000498.1:0-8487 GCA_035549595.1 Caulobacteraceae bacterium | reverse complement strand
CTCTCCCACCGCTGTGGTTAGAACCGCGTATCCTGCGCCGAGCGCCTTGAAGCTCGGCAAACCGAACCTCCACCGTTCGTCCTTGGCGACGACGGCGGCGACGCCGGCCGCAGCCGCCAGATCGGGGAACTCGAGGGCCGGGGAGCCGGCGTAGAGAGGGCATCTGGCCACGACAGCGGCGAGGTTGCTCGCAGACTCCCAGACTGGACGCCGTTCCCGGCCCGAGTCACGACGTCGCGGCGTTGCGAATTGCATGGCCCCATCATGGCCAAGCTTCGCGGCCGAAGTGGGCGAAGTCGCCCGGCGTGACGACGGAATTCGGCGCGGCGCCGGCCCTTCTTGGCGGATTCCGGCTCAGACCTCGACAGGCACGGCCAGGGAGGCCTTGAGGGTCGTCAGAACGACGCTGGTTCTGAACTGGCGGACAAGAGGGTTGTTCAGGAACATGTCGTTGGTCAGGTTTTCGAAGTCGGCCATGTCGCGCGACAGGATCACGAGCACGAAGTCCGCTTCGCCGGTTACGTAGTAGCACTGCTGAATCTGCGGGATGGCCAGGGTCTGTCGGCGAAAGGTCTCGATGATCTCCGCCGTCTCGCGCTGCAGGCTCACCTCGACGATGCAAGTGAGGCCGAACCCGAGGGCGCGGGAATCCAGGACAGCGGTGTCCGCCTTGATCAGCCCCTCGGCACGCAGCCGCCGGGTCCGACGGAGAACCGCCGTGGGAGACAGCCCGATCTCCGCTCCTATGCGATCAGCCGTCTGCTGGTTGTCACGCTGCAGGGCGGCAAGAAGTCTTCGGTCCAGGGCGTCGAGCGGCATGCCGGGTACTTAGACTGACCAGGTCCGCCTGCGACACCCTTTTGCCTTCGCCGCACGAGGTTCACTTCGACGCCTCTGTCTTGCGCAGGCGGCGGCTCAGCAGTTCGAGCGCGCCGATCACCTGCGTCCGTTCGTTCCGGTCCAGCTTGACCTCCAGGTTGCGAAGCACGTTGTCAGCGCTCGCGCCCCCGCCAGTGAGGAGCCGGCTTTTGAGCTGATCGCTGGGGCCGACGAGCGTGCGGCGCTCGTCGGCAGGGTCCCTGATCGCCTCGATGGCGTCCCGCCTTCGCCAATCGGCGACGATGGCGGAATAGCGGCGCTGGGCGATCCGAATTACGGTGACACTGTACGAAATAGCGTCTGGAGCCGGCCGCCGGTTACGCGAGCTGGATGCGCTATTTCATACAGTGTCACCGTAATCCTCACCCCCCGACGTTGTGCCGGATCAGGCCGCGGACGTCGTGGAAGACCTCGTCGTGGTCGTCGGTCTTGGCGCGGACCAGGGCGACGACGATCGGGCCGCCTTCCGGGCCGCGGGCCTCGTAGCCGGTGACGCGGTAGCCGTTCGGGCCGGGGGTCTCGGAGGCCAGGATCAGCATCTTGCGCACGCCCGGGCCGTGGCTGTCCTCGATGTGCACCTCGGCGCCCTGGTCGTTGGCGTCGATGGTGACGCCCTTGTCCGCCTTGCCGGCCTGGATGCGGGCCTTGCCGTCGCCGCCGGCGTGGATGCTGACGCCCGGCAGGTCGATGTCGACGCGGTCGTGCTCGTCGCTGTCCTTGGGCGGCGTGTCGACCTTGGCGGGAAGCTCGGCGCGCAGCTGGGCGGCGATCGGGTCGAGGGCCGCGTTCACGTCGCCGCCCTTGAGGTCGACGAGCTGCAGCGTCACCTGGGTGCCCAGGTCGCCGTCGTAGACGCACGACTTGCCGTCTGGCGCGGCGCTGCGGCGCGAAAGGTCGCCCTGCACCGCGGGGCAGTCGAGCTGGGTGACGGCCTTCAGCGGCGTGGCCGCATCGGCCGCTTCGTGATGGTGTCGCAGGTGCGGACGCTCGCAGGCGCTTAAGGCCAAGGCGGCGCCGGCGGCGGCGAAGATCAGGATGGTCTTGGCGGTCATGGCCCCGTCCATGAGGTTTCGATCCCGAAATTCGGGAAATGGGGCCGGGCCGTCCAGTGAATTCGCGGTAAGCGGCGCGGCGGCGGTCCGTCCGCCGCCGCGCCGTCCTGAAAGCCTATTGCTGGCCCGGGCGGGCGCCGGAGCCTTCGCGCCGGGCGAGGAACGCCAGGCGCTCGAACAGGTGCACGTCCTGCTCGTTCTTCAAGAGGGCGCCGTGCAGCGGCGGGATCAGCTTGGTCGGGTCCTTCTCGCGCAGCGAGTCGGCGTCGATGTCCTCGACCATCAGCAGCTTCAGCCAGTCGAGCAGCTCGGAGGTCGACGGCTTCTTCTTCAGGCCCGGCACCTTGCGCATGTCGTAGAAGATGCGCAGCGCCTCGGCCACGAGCTTCTGCTTGATGCCCGGATAGTGCACCTCGATGATCGCACGCATGGTGTCTTCGTCGGGGAAGCGGATGTAGTGGAAGAAGCACCGGCGCAGGAAGGCGTCGGGCAGTTCCTTCTCGTTGTTCGAGGTGATGACCACCACCGGGCGGATCTTGGCGCGGATGGTCTCGTCGGTCTCGTAGACGTAGAACTCCATCCGGTCGAGTTCCTGCAGCAGGTCGTTCGGGAACTCGATGTCGGCCTTGTCGATCTCGTCGATCAGCAGCACCGGGCGCACGTCGCTATCGAACGCTTCCCAGAGCTTGCCGCGCTTGATGTAGTTCTTGACGTCCTTGACCCGCTCGTCGCCGAGCTGGCTGTCGCGCAGGCGGGTGACCGCCTCGTATTCGTAAAGGCCCTGCATGGCCTTGGTGGTCGACTTGATGTGCCAGGTGATCAGCGGCGCATCGAGGGCCTTGGCGATCTCGTAGGCCAGCACGGTCTTGCCGGTGCCGGGCTCGCCCTTGATCAGGAGCGGGCGCTCCAGGGCGATCGAGGCGTTGACCGCAATCTTCAAATCATCTGTGGCGACGTAATCCTGAGTGCCTTCGAAACGCTTCGTCATTGCCAAGGGCTCCCGCGGAGGGACCCCCGGTCCCTCGAACAAGTGTTCAAATCGGACCCACCCTAAAGGGCGCGGCGTTGCATGCAAGCCGGATCAAGGTGCGGCGAAGCGGCAAAACGCCGTGGTCGGAGCGCGCCGGCGTCGGGCGCCGCAGCGTCAAGGGGGAGCGAACCTGGCCTATCGGCGCGTGATCGAGGCCGGGTCGCTGGCCGGGAAGCTCTGCTTCAGCTCGCGGTCCAACTCGTCGTCGACCGGGACCGGCTCGCCATCCTCGTCGTAGCCCAGCGCGTCCAGCTGGTCGCCCGCCAGGCCCTCCGATTCGAGATCCCGCGGCTGCAGGTCGACGCCGTCCTTGACGCGATCGGCGTCGTCCGCCTCCCAGCTGCGCGGCTCGCCTTCGTAGGCGTTGGTCTCGGCCAGCAGGTCCTGGCCCTCGGCGCGGGCCTCGCCCGGGTCGAGGTCGCCCTGTTCGGGAAAGGCGGGCGCGTCCAGGCTCTCGCGCCAGTCCTCCTCGCCCACGCGCTCCTCGGAATCCTCGGCGTCGGCGCCCATGGCGGTGACGTCGTAGACGTCGCGCTGCATGTCCGAGGTGGCGATGTCGTCTCCGTCGGTGGTGATGTTGGTCTCGTCGAAGGTCTCGGCCAGGTCCTGGCCTTCGTCGGGGACGTCGGGTTCGGCGTTCATGGCGCAAGCTCCGATGGGGTCTTCAAAGAGAACCCCCCGGTCCGCCCGCCCGTTCCTGACCGCCGCTCGTGTCGCCGTCGGCGCCGTCTCCAATTCGACCACGAACCACACGAACCACACGAACGACGCCGGGAGGCCGCCTGGGTTCCGGCTTGCCGCTGACCGTTCGTGTGGTTCGTGTGGTTCGTGGTCCCTTTCCAAGGACGGCCATCGCCATCCCGGCGTCAGAGGACAGGCCACGTCTTCCCGAAAGAGACTCGTCAGTCGCGGCGCAGGGGGTAGTCGGCGACGATGGCCTTGCCGTCGGTGAGGGCGACGACCGAGTGGGGCGTGTGGGCCGGGACGATGGCGACCATGCCGGGGCCAGCGCGGCGGGTCTCGCCGCCGATGGTGACCTCGAGCTCGCCCTCGATCACGTGCCACACCTCCTCCTGCGGATGGTGATGCTCGTGGATGTCGGAACCGGCCGTGAAGTCCCAGTGGGCGAAGGTCATGCTGGGCGAGTGGAAGGTGCGCCCGCGCCAGCCGGGCCGGCGCTCCCACACCTCGATGTCGGCGGTGTCGATGAACGGCATGGCTCACCTCCCAGGAGGCGAGCCTAGCACGGAATGCGCTCAGAACGGATGCGCGGCCAAAGCCTCTGCGACCTCGCCCATGATCACGTCCCACTGGCCGAAGCCCTCGGGGGTGAAGATGCGCGCCTGCGGGTACCAGGGCATGCGGTCGGTGCCCAGGCGCGTCCAGGCGCCGGGAACGGAGATGATCCAGGTCGGCGCGCCGCAGGCGGCGGCGATGTTGCTGGTGGCGTTGGCGAAGCCGACGGTCAGGTCCAGCGCGCAGGAGAGGGCGGCGACCTCGTCGAGCTCGTCCTTCAGGTCGATTTCGGGCGGCTGCCAGATCTCGACGCCGAACTCGTCGCGGGCGCGGGCGATCTCCTCGGTGCAGTCGCCGTACTGCATGTTGACGAAGCTGATCCCGGGCGTCTTCAGCACCGCTTCCCACTGGGCGAACGGCGAGAAGTAGCGCGTGCGGGCGCCGTCGTTCTTCATGCTCTTCCAGAGCAGGCCGACCTTCGGCCCGGCCGGCGCCTGGGTCTCGAGTACGGTTTTCCAGTAGGCGATGCGCTCCGGATCGGCCTTCAGGTAGCCCGGCCGGTCCGGGAAGGCGTCGAGCGTGCGGCGGAAGCGGCGCAGCGGCGAGGCCATGGGCGCCCAGAGGTCGATCGCCTCGAAGTCCTGCACGAACGGGGCGCCGCGAACCGTGTGGCCGTCGACCTTGTAGGTGGCGTGGGCGCCGACCTTGGCGGCCGGGAACGAGCGCCGGAACAGCGGGATCAGGCGCTTCTCGACGGCGATGCTGAGATGGCCCCCGGGCCCCAGCGCCTCGACGAGGTCGGGGATCAGGTTGGCGAACAGGATCTCGTCGCCCAGCCCCTGTTCGCCCATCAGCAGGAAGCGCTTGCCGGCGAGGTCCGCGTCCGGCGTCCACTTGGGCCGCTCGATCATGAAGTGGGTGACGTCGGCGAAGTCGGGGTCGATGCGCGCTTCGTAGTCGTCCCAGCCCAGGCCGATCTCGCCGCGCGCGATGCGCAGGGTCGAGCGCGCCAGAGTCATCATCGCCCGCTCGTCGGGGGCGACGACCCGCGCGATGGCGCCTTCGCAGTCGACCAGGGCTTCGTCGAGGTCGCCGCGCGCCATCAGGGCGTTGCCGCGGTTGTAGCGGGCCTTGTTGAATTCGGGATCGAGGCGCAGCGCCTCGGTGAAGAAGGTGATCGCGGTCTCCAGGTCGCCTTGCTCGGAGAGCACGGTGCCGAGGGTGTTCCACAGCAGGGCCTCGCCTGGATTGGCGTTGATCGCCGTGCGCAGGATCTCGATCGCCTCGCCGTAGCGGCCGACGTCGCGCACCGCGCAGGCGAGGTTGTTCGCCCCCTCGTGGGAGTCCGGATAGCGCGCCATGAAGTGCTGGAAGAGCTGGACGGCGACGTCCTTCATCCCCAGCCGGTAGGCGAGGCGGCCGAGGTCGTTGGCGACCTCCGCCTGATCGGGCAGCAGGGCGAGCGCGGCCTCGTAAGCCTGCAGCGAGGATTTGAAGTCGCCCGCCTTCTCGCGCGCGATCGCCAGCAGGTACCAGGCCATGCCGCAGCGGTCGTCGATCTCGAGCGCTTCGAGGCAGAGCTTGGAGGCGCGCTCGGCCTTCTCCGCGCCGATGGCGGTCACGGCGTGGCGAAGCAGGGGCGCGATCGCCAGGGCCCTGAGGTCGCCGACCGCTTCGTTCAGCCGCTGCAGCGCGTTCGGCGAGGCCGCGTCGCCGGTCACCCCGGCCGAGGTCCTGGCCCGCGCCGGATCGATCTGCGCCTCCGGGAAGCCGAGGGCGGCGGAAGAGACGGACGTCTGGGCGGAGCGGCGAAGCGACATCGGTCGCCTTTCGACAGAAGGGTTTTCGGCTCCCGTTGCTTCCGCTGATTATGCTTAAGCGCCGGTAAAGATCGCCCGCGGCGGATGCGCCGGGGCTCCCGCGTGTGCGTGCCCGCTCGGCCGAGGCCGCGCCGGCCGTATTTTAACGCAGAGATCGCAGAGAAGGCGCAGAGCGCGCAGAGGGTCTGAGCGCCTCCGCGACCTCCGCGCCTTCTCTGCGCCCTCTGCGTTAAGATGCCCAAGCCGCCGCCGCCCGAGCCTCGAAAGGGGCGCGCTTCGCGCCGGCGAGATATGTGCAAGGCGTCATTAACCATGTCGCTTTAGCGTGTCGTAAGCTTCCCGCCTTAGCTCTGATGAAGAGTTTTCGGAGGGCGGCCAGCAGCAAGTCTGAAGAACATCGGTATTTGAGAGGCCTGCGTCATGCCCCTGAAGTTGTCGCTGAAACCTGGCGAACGCTTCGTCCTGAATGGGGCGGTGGTGCAGAACGGGGACCGGAGGGGGACTCTGATCCTGCAGAACAAGGCTTCGGTCCTGCGTGAAAAAGACATCATGCAGGTCGAAGAGGCGAACTCACCGTCACGGCGTATCTACTTTCCCGTGATGATGATGTACCTCGATGAAGCCGGGGCCAATCAATACTACGACGAGTTTGTGCGCCGCTTGTCGGAATTCATGGGGGCCGTGCGCAATCCTGCGATCCTGGCCGAGTGCGTGAATATATCGCGGTACGCGATGGGCAAGGAATACTATAAAGCCCTGATGCTGTGCCGCAAGCTGATCGAGTACGAGGACGAAAGGCTGGGGAATGTCGCTACGGGCGTACCAACAGGCGGCGCAGAGGGCTGAGAGTCCCCGGGAGGCGGAGCTCCGTCTGTTCGGTCAGGTGACGCGGGCGCTGGTCGAGGCGGCCGGCGCGCCGGAGTCCGACCTCGCCAGGCGCATCGACGCGCTCGACTGGAACCGGCGTCTCTGGGCGGCGCTCGCCACCGACTGCGCCGATCCGGACAATGCCCTGCCGCCGCCCGTGCGCGCGCAGATCATCTCCCTGTCGCTGTGGGTCAATCGCCACTCGAGCCTGGTCATGAAGGGCGAGGACGACTTCGAGCCCCTGATCGACATCAACCGTATGATCATGCAGGGCCTCTCGGGCCGCGCCGAATCCGCGGCCGCCTGACCCCCCGCGACAATCCGCACGCGCTCCCTTAGAGCACGATGCGATCAGACGGAACCGTCTGATCGTTGAATCGTGCTCTAGAATCAAAAGTTTGAGCGCGTTCTGACCGCAAAACCGGGTTCCACTTTTGCGGAACGCGCTCTAAGCGGGGGCGCATGACCGGCGCCGCTCCCTCCCTCGTGCTCGCCAGCGCCAGCCCGCGCCGGCTCGAGCTGCTGGCCCAGGCCGGCGTGCGGCCGGACCACGTCGATCCGGCCGACATCGACGAGACCCCCCTGAAGCACGAGACGCCGCGCCTCGTCGCCGCCCGCCTGGCGCGCGAGAAGGCCCAGGTCGCCGCCGCCCGCTGGCCGGACGCCTACGTCCTGGCCGCCGACACGGTCGTCGCCGTCGGTCGGCGCATGCTCGGCAAGCCCGCCGACGCGGACGAGGCGCGGGCGATGCTCGAACTGATGTCGGGCCGCGCCCATCGCGTGCTGACCGGGGTCGCGGGCGTGGCGCCGGGCGGGCGCTCGGCGGCGCGGCTCTCCGAGACGCGAGTCAGGTTCAAGCGCCTGACCCGGGCCGAGCTCGACGGCCTGGTCGTCAGCGGGGAATGGCGCGGCGCAGCGGGCGGCTATCGCATCCAGGGCCTGGCCGGCGCCTGTGTGGCCGCGCTCAGCGGCTCCTATACGGGGGTCGTCGGCCTGCCGCTGTACGAGACCCTGAGCGTCCTGGGCGGCCTCGGCTGGCGGCGGCCATGAGCGCCAGGCGAATCTATCTGGACGAGGGGATCGGCGAGACCCGCGGCGTCGTCATGGGCGAGGCCGGACCGGAGCGGCTGCTGATCGACCGCGGCGGCCAGCCGGCCGTGCAGGCCCTGGGCGCGCGCCTGGTCGCCCGCATCCGCCGCCAGGAGCGGGCGCAGGGGCTGGCCTTCCTCGACCTCGGCGACGGGCCGGACGCGGTGCTGAACCTGAAGCCCGAGATGGGCCGGCTGGCCGAGGGCCAGGCGCTGGAGGTCGAGATCCGCGCAGAGGCGAGGGGCGAGAAGGGCGCCAACGTGCGCCTGATCGGCCCGGCCGATGGGCCGCCGCGGCTGCTGCAGGCCGCGCCCGGCCTCGCCGACCAGCTGAGGGCCCTGGCCCCGCGCGCCGAGGTGGTGACGGGCTCTGCCGCGCGCGCCGCCGCGGACGAGGCCGAGGACGAGGCGCTGCAGACCGAGTTCGCCCTGCCGGGCGGCGGCTCGGTGGCCATCGAGCGCACGCGCGCCCTGACCGCGGTCGACGTCGACCTGGGCGCGCGGGCCGGCGGCGA
>DASZQQ010000497.1:0-7122 GCA_035549595.1 Caulobacteraceae bacterium | reverse complement strand
CCGCTTCCTGGGCGAGCTGGAGCGGCTGCCCGGCTGCTGCGGCGTCAAGGTGTTCATGGGCGCCTCCACCGGCAGCCTGCTGGTGCCCGACGACGAGGGGGTCGGCGAGGTGCTGCGCCACATCTCGCGCCGCGCCGCCTTCCACTCCGAGGACGAGTTCCGCCTCGCCGAGCGCCGGCCGCTGGCGCGCACCGGCGACTGGACCAGCCACCCGGAGGTGCGCGACGCCCGCTCGGCGATCCAGTCGACCGAGCGCCTCGTGCGCCTGGCCAAGGCGCTCGGCAAGCGCATCCACGTGCTGCACGTGACCACCGCCGAGGAGATCGCCTACCTCGCCGACCACAAGGACGTGGCCAGCGTCGAGATCACGCCGCAGCACCTGACCCTGACCGCGCCCGAGGCCTACGAGCGGCTGAAGGGCTTCGCCCAGATGAACCCGCCGATCCGCGAGGCCTCGCACCAGGCCGAGCTCTGGCGCGGCATCGAGATGGGCGTCGCCGACGTGCTGGGCTCGGACCACGCGCCGCACACCCGCGAGGAGAAGGCCCGCCCCTACCCCGCCTCGCCGTCCGGCATGCCGGGCGTGCAGACCCTGCTGCCGGTGATGCTGACCCACGTCGCGGCCGGTCGCCTGACGCTGGAGCGCCTGGTCGACCTGACCAGCCACGGCCCGCAGCGCATCTTCGGCCTCGCCGACAAGGGCCGCATCGCCGAGGGCAACGACGCCGACCTGACCATCGTCGACCTCAAGGCCCGCCGCACCCTGCGCCACGAGGACATGGCCACCCGCAGCGGCTGGACCCCGTTCGACGGCTTCGAGGTCCAGGGCTGGCCCAAGGCCACGGTCATCCGCGGCCGCATCGTCATGCGCGACGACGAGGTGGTCGCCCCGCACATCGGCGAACCGGTGCGATTCCTGGAGACCCTCGGCGGCTAGAAGGCCTCCGCCGTGATGTCCCGGCGCCCGTGCAGCACCCGCTCGACGCGGACGCCTCCGGACAGCGCCCGATAGAAGATCACGTAGGCGCCGTTGGTGATCGCCCGAAGATCGGGCGCCAGTTCGCTGCGCGACATGCCCATGCGCGGGAAGTCCGCCAGGGGCCGCACGGCGTCGACGAGCCGGTCGATCAAGCGGTCGGCGGCGTCGATTCTGTCCTGTGCGACGTAGAGCCAGATCTCGTCGAGGTCGGTGCGCGCCTGCGCGGACCAGACCAGGTTCACTCCGCGGCTCTCAGGCGTTGCAGCCGCTCGCGGCCCGCACGCTTCACGTCGCGGGCGAGGTCTTCTCCGGCGAGGGCCTGGTCCGCGCTTTCGAGGCCGCGCTCGATGTCGCGCTTGAGCGCCTGGAACTTGGCCTCCCGCTCCTGCAGGAGGCGCAGGGCGGCGCGGACCGCCTCGGACGCCGAGCCGTAGCGGCCGGAGGCCACGGCCTCGTCGACGAAGGCTTCGAGTTCTGGAGTGAGCGAAACGTTCATGGCGGACCTCGCGGACACGATAACACAAAATGCGCGGATCCTGACATCGGCGCGCGGCCATTGCCCGCCTGCCGCCGAGACCCCATAAGGCTCCACATGGACGGCGACACGGCCCTGACTTCGAAGATCCGCGACCCGCGGTATGCGCCGCGCAACCTGGAGGTCGAGCGGCGGGCGGACGGCTCCATCCTGCTGCACAACCCGACCCCGATCGCGCGGGTGTTCGACACGGCGCTGGGCGCGCTCGACCATTGGGCCGACGCCGCGCCGGATCGGCTTTGGCTCGCCGAGCGCTCGGGCGAAGGCTGGCGCAGCGTCGCCTATGGCGAGGCGCGCGAGCGGGTGCGGGCGCTTGCCGGCGGGCTTGCCGGGCTCGGGATCGCCCGGCCGAAGCCGATGCTGATCCTGGCCCGCAACGGCCTCGACCACGCCCTGATCGCCTTCGCGGCCATGAGCCTGGGCGTGCCGATCGCGGCGGTCTCGCCGCAGTACGGCCTCGCCGGCGCGGACCTTTCGCGCCTGCTGCACGCGGTCGAAGTGCTGCAGCCGGGCTCGATCTTCACCGACGACGCGGCCGCCTTCGCCGGCGCCCTCGAGGCGGACTTCCTGGCCGGGCTGCCGGTCGTCGCGCTGAGAAACGCCCGGCCGGGCGACGTCGCCTTCGAGGCCCTGCTGGCGGCCGCGCCGATGGCGCCGATCGCGCGGCCCGACGACATCGCCAAGCTGCTGCTGACCTCCGGCTCGACCGGCCGGCCCAAGGGCGTCGTCTGCCTGCACCGCAACGTGGCCATCACCGCCGCCCAGGTGGCGTCCTGCTACGCCGATCCCGAACCGCCGGTGGTGGTCAACCAGGCCCCCTGGAGCCACAGCCTGGGGGCCAACGCCATCCTGCAGATGGTGCTGCAGCGCGGCGGCAGCCTCTACATCGACGCCGGCCAGCCGGTCGCCGGGCGCTTCGCCGAGACGGTGCGGAACCTGAAGGAGGTCGCGCCGACCTACCACAACATGGTGCCGGCCGGCTGGGACCTGCTGGCCCACGAGCTGGAGCGCGACGAAGACCTGGCGCGGACCTTCTTCAGCCGCGTGCGCGTGCTGCAGTACGGCGGAGCGGCCCTGGGCCAGAGCACCTGCGACCGCATCCAGGCCGTGGCCAGGCGCGTCGCCGGCGAGCAGATCAGCTTCGCCAGCGGCTATGGCGCCACCGAGACCGGCCCCACCGCCACCAACGTCCACTGGCCGAACCTGCGCATGGGCCTGATGGGCCTGCCCCTGCCCGGCACGTTCGTGAAGCTGGTCCCCAGCGACGACGGCAAGCTGGAGTTCCGGGTGAAAGGGCCGCAGGTCTCGCCCGGCTACTACAACGCCCCAGAGGCGACCGCGGCGGCCTTCGACGAGGAGGGCTTCTACCGCCTGGGCGATGCGGCGAAGCTGGCCGACCCGGCCGACATCGGCGCCGGCCTCGTCTTCGACGGGCGGCTGTCGGAGAACTTCAAGCTCGCCAGCGGCACCTTCGTCATCGCCGGGGCCCTGCGCGTGGCCGCTCTCTCGGCGATCGGCGGGGCGGCGGCCGACGCGGTGGTCTGCGGCGAGGGCCAGGACGGGGTCGGCCTGCTGATCTTCCTGAACAAGCCGTTCTGCCGGACACTCACGGCGTCCGACGAGCCGTGGGCGGACCCGGCGGTGATCGCCGCCGTGCGCGATGGCCTGGCGCGGTTCAACGCCGGGGCCAAGGGCGGCGGCGGGCGGGTGGCGCGCGCCCTGATCCTGAAGGACGAGCCGCACGCGGCGTCGGGCGAGGTCACCGACAAGGGCTACATCAACCAGGCGCTGGCGAGGACGCGGCGGGCGGCGGACGTGGCCCGCCTGTTCGCGGTCCCGACCGACGCCGACGTCATCGTGCTCTAGTGTCCCGATTCCGAAGTTCGCATGCGCTTGGTGGCCACACTGACGAACTTCGGAATCGATAAGGACACTAGGGGTGTTAGGGATTCTAGTGTGCTTTTTCGGATCTGAAGTTCGCGCTGGAGGCGACCCAATGCGTCGGCGAACTTCAGATCCAGCACACTAGACAAGAGCGGGCTTTTGGGCGGCGTACGGCGCCGCCCCCGGGAGGCTAGGGAACACATGAACGGCGCCGACGCCCTGATCGAGACCCTGATCGACAACGACGTCGACGCCTGTTTCGCCAATCCCGGCACCAGCGAGATGCAGTTCGTCAGCGCCCTGGACCGGCAGCCGACGATGCGGCCGGTGCTGTGCCTGTTCGAGGGCGTCGCCACCGGGGCGGCCGACGGCTACGGCCGCATGGCCGGCAAGCCCGCCTGCACCCTGCTGCACCTGGGACCCGGCTATGGCAATGGCCTCGCCAACCTGCACAACGCCCGCCGCGCCTTCACCCCGATCGTCAACGTCGTCGGCGACCACGCCACCTATCACCGCCAGTACGACGCGCCGCTGAACTCCGACATCGCCGCCATCGTCGCCCCCAACTCGCTGTGGGTGAAGTCGGCCGAGACGCCGGACGAGGTCGGCCCGCTGGCGGCCGAGGCGGTGGCGGCCAGCTACGGCCAGCCCGGCGGCCCGGTGAGCCTGATCCTGCCGGCCGACTGCGCCTGGTCGCCGGCCACGGCGCGCGGGCCGCGCATCAACCCGCCCGGCAAGGCCGCGGCCTCCGACGGGACCGTGGCCGAGATCGCCGCGGCCATCCGCAAGGCGAAGAAGCCGGTGCTGCTGCTGGGCTCCGGCGCCTGCGGCGAAGCCTCGCTGGCCGCCGCCGGCCGCCTCGCCGGCGCCGGGGTGCGGGTGCTGACCGACACCTTCATCGCCCGCCAGCCGCGCGGCGCCGGCCGCTTCGCCCCCGACCGGATGATGTACTTCGGCGAGGCCGCCCTGGCCGACCTCGAGGGCGTCGACCTGATGGTGCTGGTCGAGACGGTCACGCCCGCGGCCTTCTTCGCCTATCCGGAGCGGCCCAGCGTGCTCGTGCCCGAAGGCTGCGAGACCGCGACCCTGGCCGACCGCAGCCACGACGGCGCCGACGCCATGGCGCGCCTGGCCGACGCCCTGGGCGCCCCGCGCGAGGCGAAGCTGCAGGCCCTCGCCCTGCCCGATCCGGCGACCGGCCCGCTGACGCCCGCCGGCTGCGGCGCGGCCATCGCCCGGCACATGCCGGAGGGCGCCATCGTCTCGGACGACTCGGTGACCTCCGGCCAGCCGATCATCAACCTGACCCGCGCCGCGCGGCCGCACGACTGGCTGGGCCTGACCGGCGGCGCCATCGGCCAGGGCATTCCGGTGGCCGTCGGCGCGGCCGTGGCCTGCCCGGACCGCAAGGTGATCTCGCTGAACGGCGACGGGGCCGCGCTCTACACGGTGCAGGGCCTGTGGACCATGGCCCGCGAGAGCCTGGACGTGACCACGATCATCTTCGCCAACAACGCCTACCGCATCCTGGGCGTCGAGCTCGGCCGCACCGGCGCCGGCGCGCCCGGCCCGTCGTCGGGCCGGCTGCTCAGCCTCGGCGAGCCGCCGGTGGACTGGACCAGCCTCGCCAAGGGCTTCCGCATCCCGGCCACGCGCTGCGACACGGCCGAAGCCTTCGACGCCGCCTTCGCCCGCGCCATGGCCGAACCGGGCCCGCACTTCATCGAGGCGGTGATCGGGTAAGAGGTCGGAACCACGAAAGACACGAAAAGGCACGAAAGGCGCTGGGGCTCACTTGACCGCCTGCGTTCCGAGGGGGCTCCGCCTCGGGGCTGAGCCTCTTTCGTGTTCTTTCGTGTCTTTCGTGGTTCAAAGAAAAAGGCCCCGCGGATCGCTCCGCGGGGCCTTCGTCATTCAGGCCGCGACCGGCGTCAGCTCTTGCCGGTGTTGCCGGGCAGCTTGCAGCCGCCGGCGATGCCGCCCGCCTGGCTGCAGACCACGGTCGTCTTCGGCGTGATCGGGTTGACGCTGTACTCGATCATGAAGCCCTGAAGGCCGTCGGCGCAGGCCACCTCGATGAAGCCGCGCGGCGGGGTGTCGGCGGTGACGCCCACGGTGCGCGCCTTGCTGACCACGCAGCTGCCCTTGCCGAGACTCTTCAGCTCCTCGGTGAGCTTCGGATAGGACGCCGCCGCATCGGTCAGGCTGCAGCGGTAGCGAGCCAGTTCCGAGTGGGCGCAGTCGTAGATCGTGGTGTCGCCCGGCTTGGTGCCGAACACGCCCACGGCGCCGTCGGGCCGGTTGGAGCACACCAGCTCGACCACGTCCTGGTTCTGGGCGTTCGGCGGGAACGGGGCGTACTTGCTGACGTCGCAGTTGAAGCCGGCCTTCTTGGCGAGGCTGGTGTAGAGCGCCGCCTGCTCGGTCTTGGCCGTGCGCGCGTCGGTGAGCTCGCACAGGTCGGAGTTCACGCAGTCGACGCCCTGAGCCAGCGAGCCGTTCTGCGCCTGGACGAGGACGTAGCCCTTGCCCTCCTGGCACGAGACTTCATAGAGCACCTCGTGCTTGGGCGACATGCCGACGAAGCGGCGGTCCTTGACGGTGCACGGCTTGCCGAACGACGCCATCAGCTTGTCGGCCACCGCCAGCTGGGTGGCGCGGTCGGAGAGCTTGCACGACAGGTTGTTCTCGGCCGGATAGGCGGCGCAGGGCGTCGCCTCCACCGGCTTGTCCGCACGCGGCGGCGAGGACGTCTGCAGCACGTAGCCCGCCCCGTTGGCGCAGGCGATCTCGTAGTAGACGTTCACGGTCGTGTGGCCGATCGGGCGGACCTTGTCGATCGCGCAGTCGAAGCCGGTCCTGGCCATGATCGGCGACAGGCCCGCCTTCGGGTCGGCGTTGCCCGGCAGCATGCACAAAAGGGTGTTCGGCTTGCCGTCGGGCAGCGGCTCGGCGGTCTCGATGCAGCTGAAGGCGCTATAGGCGCCGGCGCTCGTCTTGGAGACGACGAAGCCTTCGGCGTTGGCGCAGGCCAGCTCGACGAAGGACGTCTTGACCTTGGTCTTCGGGTCGGTGTTCTCGCCGATCAGCCGCGCGTCGGCGACCTGGCAGTCGATGCCGGAACCGCTGACCAGGTCGGCCGCAACGGCCATGCCCTTCTTGTGGGCCTCCGGGTCGATGGTCGTCTTGGCGGGTTTGGAAGCGGCGAACGCAGGCGCCATGACGACCGCGGGCGAAAAGGCCGCGAGCATCAGGGCGACCGCAAGACCAATGCCGATTGGCCTCATGTGTATGGTCTCCTGGGACGAAAGTTCCTCGTTGGGGCCTCATGCGCGCCTCGCGTCCTGGGGTCAAGCGCGCGGGGACGCCCGCCGGGTTTCGCGGCTTTCACCTGAACGGGACCTGAAGCGCCGCCCCGTCGGCCGGCGCTCGCCGGAGCCGGCGGGCTGCGCCTTTCGCCCTTGGCTTTCCCAACGCAACCGGTGACAAGCAATGGCGCAGGAGGATCGATCCAGTTGCGAGACGGTTTCGAAGACGGCGAAACGGGACGGGGCCGGCTGGTCTATCCGTTCGCGGATGGGCCCAGGCTCGGCGAGTCGATGGACGTCGCGCCGGGCGTGAAGTGGATGCGCATGCCGCTCGGCGGCTCCCTGGCGTGGATCAACGTCTGGGCGCTGAAGGACGAGGGCGGCTGGGCGATCGTCGACACCGGCATGCAGACGCC
>DASZQQ010000496.1:0-6279 GCA_035549595.1 Caulobacteraceae bacterium | reverse complement strand
ATACGGTGACTTCGTCGGCGCGCGGGCCGAAGTTGGCCTATATAAATGAATATATTTCAATGACTTGTTCCTCCGGAGGCGTCAAAATGCATTCCCTCTACTGGGACATCGAGCTGGAGGCTTAAAGCGCCGCCAGCCAACGCCATGCCCGCCTTCGCCGCCTATCCCTCGCTCGCCGGTCGCGTGGTGTTCGTCACCGGCGGGGCGTCGGGGATCGGGGCGGCGATCGTCGAGGCGTTCCATGGGCAGGGCGCGCGGGTGGGGTTCGTCGATGTCGACGCGGCGGCGGGGGCGGCGCTGGCCGGGCGGCTGGGCGCGGGGGCCTGGTTCGGCGTCTGCAACGTCACCGACGCAGGCGCGCTGGAGGGCGCGGTGGCGGCGGCGAGCGCGGCGCTGGGCGACGTGACCGTGCTGGTCAACAACGTCGCCGACGATACGCGGATGGCGTTGGCCGAGACGTCGATCGAGGCATGGCGGGCGGCGATGGCCGTGAACCTCGAGCCGGCGTTCGTCGCCGCGCGGGCCTGCCGGTCGATGATGCTTCGGGCCGGCGGCGGGGCGATCGTGAACCTCTCGTCGATCAACGCCTTCCTGGGGCCGGTCCGGCAGGGTCCCTACACGGCGGCCAAGGGGGCGATCAACGCCCTGACCAAGAGCCTGGCGCGCGAATGGGGGCCGGACGGCATCCGGGTGAACGCGGTCTCGCCCGGCTGGGTGGTCACCGAGCGCCAGCTGGCGCTGTGGCTGACGCCCGAGGGGGAGGCGGAGTGGATGAAGCTGGTGGCGCTGAAGCGGCGCATCGTGCCCGCGGACGTCGCCCGGGCCGTGCTGTTCCTGGCCTCTGACGACGCGGCGATGATCACCGGCCACAACCTGGTCGTCGACGGCGGGCGCACCTGAAGGGCGCGGTCGCCTCTAAGCCCCCGTGCGAAGCTCGCGGCGCAGGATCTTGCCGGTGGCGGTCTTGGGCAGGTCTTCGACGATCTCGATCACCCGAGGCGCCTTGTAGGCGGCCATGCGCTCGCGGCACCAGGCCTCCAGCTCGGCGGGCTCGACGCTCATGCCGGGGCGCAGCGAGATGACCGCGCGCACGGTCTCGCCGCGGTAGGCGTCGGGATCGCCGACCACGGCCGCCTCGCGGATCGCCGGGTGGGTGTAGAGCACGTCCTCGACCTCGCGCGGCCAGACCTTGAAGCCGGAGGCGACGATCATGTCCTTCTTGCGGTCCACCAGGTAGAACCAGCCGGCCTCGTCCATGAAGCCGACGTCGCCGGTGTGCAGCCAGCCGTCGGTGATCGCCTTGGCGCTCTCCTCGGGCTTGTTCCAGTAGCCCGGGACCACCATCGGCCCCTTGATGAAGATCTCGCCGTACTCGCCGGGCGACGCATCGGTCCCGTTGTCGCGGACGATGCGCGAGGCGACGCCGAACAGGGGAATGCCCACGGACAGGGCTCCGGAGGTCGGATCCACCGGCGCCCTCGCCCCGCGCGGCACGCCGTGCGAGGGCGAGACCGTCTCGGTCAGGCCGTAGATGTTGTGCACGTAGAAGCCGAGGCGGGTCTCGAAGTCCTCGACCACGCTGGCCGGCACCGGCGCGCCACCGGAGAAGACGGTGCGGAAGCTGGCAAAGTCGTCCTTCGAGACGCCGGGCGCGGCGCCCAGGGCGATGAAGGCGGTGATCGCCCCGACCGCGAAGGCCGGCCGGTGCTCGCGGATGTCGTCCAGCATCGCCTCCGGATGGAAGCGGTAGCTGAGGCTCAAGGGCGCGGCGAGCACGAAGGCCAGGGCCACGTGGGCGATGAGGCCGGTGACGTGGAACAGGGGGGCAAGGCCCAGCACCCCGTCGCCCTCGGCCAGGCCCACCCAGTCGCGGGCCGCCCGCGCCTGGTAGGCCGCCGCCGAATGCGGGATCATCGCCCCCTTGGGCAGGCCCGTGGTGCCCGAGGTGTAGATCAGGGCGGCGAGGTCGCTGCCCTTGGGCTGGACCGCCACGAACGGTCGCCCGCGGAACGGCTCGATTTCGGCGGCGAGGTCGGGCGAGGGCGCCGCCGCGGCCAGGTGCGGGCCCAGCACGCGGGGGTCGTTGCGGCTCTGGAAGTCGAGCGCCGAGGCGGCGACGAGGCGCGGCCCGTCCGCGCCGGCGGCCTCGCGCGCCTCGTCCATCACCAGCGGGTCGCAGATGGCGAGCTTCGGCTTCGCGTCGGCGAACAGCAGGCCAAGTTCGCGCGCGCGGTTCATCGGATTGATCGGCAGGGCGACGGCGCCGGCCTTCCAGGCCCCGACGAGGGCGATCGGGAACCACGGCGTGTTCTGCAGCACCAGGGCGACGCGGTCTCCGGCCGCGACGCCGTTGGCCCGCATCCAGGCGCCGGCCGCGTCGCTCCAGGCGTCGAGCTCGGCGTAGGTCATGGCCTGGTCGAAGTAGGTGAGGGCGGTCTTAGGCCCCGCCCGCACCACCGCCTCGCGGAACACGCCCAGCATGTCGTCCGGGCCGCCGGGCCCTGGCCGGCCGAGGCCCCGGGCGTAGAGCGCCGCCCATGGGCGTGCAGGGATCGGGGATGCGTTGTCGTCCATGGCGGGCCTCCGGAGCGCCATTTGCCCCCGATGACGGCCCGGGCTCAACCCGCGGGCTTGGGCGGCCGCACCCGATAGACCCGCAGCACGTCGGACGGGGCCGACAGTGGCTCGAGCCACGGCGGGACGACGCCCTGGCGCAGGCGCTCGCCGAAGCTGGCCGGATCGAGCTTCTGGTCGATGCGGTAGCAGTCGACGACGTAGTCGGGATGCAGCGCCCGCACCGCCGCCTCGGCCTTGTCGGGCGGGGCGTCGAAGGCCTGGTGGGCGGCGAGGTTGCTGGCCCACATGCGGTGGTACGAGGCCGCGATCACCGAGTGCGGGGTGTTGGCCAGGATGTGCGGCCCCTCGTCGATGCCCGCCAGCACCAGGCCCGGCGGCAGGGTCTTCAGGCGCGCGTAGCTGGCGATGTCGAAGCACTGGTCGCGCGGCCAGTGGGGTCCCGGCTTCAGCGGCGCGGCCTCGTTCGCCACGACGTCGACGGCCAGGGTCACGAACACCGGCGCGAGGAGGGCGGTGACGAGCACGGACGGTATCATGGCGCTGCGCAGGCGGACCTCGAAGAGGCGCGCGGCGGCCACGGCGATGATCACCAGCCCGAACCAGTAGGCGTAGGTCTCCATCCGAAGCGCGCCGTAGCCGATGGCGAGCGAGGCGCAGACCAGGGCGACGAGCAGCCCCAGGCGCCAGGACGGGCGCGGCCGGGCGTCCCACAGCAGCCAGGCCGAGGCGGCGAGCGCCATGACCCCCAGGACCACGAACCGCAGGGCCGCATGGCGGTCCCAGGCGAACTGGGCCGGCAGGGTGCGCAGCTCCTGGATGCGGTCGAGCCAGAACGGGCCGACGCGCGGGTCGACGAGGGCGAAGGGCCCCTTCAGGCAGATCGGCTCCAGGCCGACGTAGACCACGGCCGCCACGAGGCCGGCGGCGGCGACGGCGGCGAGGCGCACGGGCCACGCGCGCGACTTCGTCAGGACCACCGCCGCGGCGAGGCCGAACCCGGCCGCCGCCAGGCCCGCGACGAGGTTCAACCCCATGGAGTCGCACTGCGGCAGGCCCCAGCGGGCCGGGGGCGTCTGCAGGCAGAAGACGCCGATCGTCCCGAGGGCCAGGCCGGCGCCATAGGCGAGGGCGGGACGTGAGCTGGTCCGGTCGAAGGCGAAGCGCAGGGCGAAGGCCGTACCGATCACGGCGTGGAACACCAGCGCTTCGATGCCGATCGCCAGGCCGACGGCGGTGGCGAGCGCGGCCAGGGCGGCGAAGAGGGCGTCACGGCGGCGGGCGAGGCCGCAGGCCAGGGCGACGAGGACGAGGGTGATCTGGAGGTTGTGGTGGTCGATCCGCCCGGGCAGGAACTGGATGTACGGTAGCTGGTCGAGCGCCAGCAGCAGGGCGGCCAGCGGCGCGGCGCCCTTGGTCCCGACGATGCGGGCGGCGACCAGGGCGGCGAGGGTGGCCGGCAGGATCCACGCCAGCGGCCAGAAGAAGCGCATCGCCCACTCGGCCCTGGCCGCGGGCAGGAACCGGCCCAGCAGCCAATCGAAGCCCGCGAGGCCGCCGTCGACCAGCCGCGACCAGTGCATCCAGGCGCCCTGCGGCGGCTGCAGGCGGGTGACCAGCTGGTCGTACCAGCCGCGCCCGTGCAGCAGGTCGCGCACCAGGACGATGCGCATGGCGTCGTCGGTGTCGCCGATGCGCAGGGTGATGTTGCCGTAGCGGTGGGCCAGCAGCAGGGCGGTGGACACCGTCACGAGGACGGCCAGCGCGACGATGCGGCGATACGGGCCCGGCTCCGGCCAGGGGAAACGGATCAAGCGGGCCCCCGTCTCGGCGCACCCCCCGGGCGCCGTCTTGGACTTAAGCATCCTGGCCGATACAGCGCTGCGGTGGCGCCCGTCCAGACGCAGGCCTATCGCATATGGAGCTCGACGGCCTGAAAGACGCTGGAGGACCTGGCGGGGCGACCTCTGGGCGCCCTTCTCCCCACGCGGGAGAAGGTGTCGCCGCAGGCGACGGATGAGGGGGCTCCCGGACCTCTCAGCGTGCCGAGGCCGACGAAGGCGCTGATTTTCCGTAAGACACCTTGCCGAGCCGCAGCGCGGCTCAGCGGGCAGACGCCGGAGGGCCCCCTCATCCGACGGCTTCGCCGCCACCTTCTCCCGCGTGGGGAGAAGGGACGCCAGAGGTCACCCGGTCCTCAGTACCGCGGGCCACTGCTACTCCGCGCTCTCGGCCGAAGCCAAATTCGATGGCTCTCCGTCCAGACGGGAGAGGCTCGGGATCATGTCCCCGGGCGCCGTGCGACCGCTTCGCGCTGCAGGTGAAGGGTGCTGGCCCGGACCTTGAATCGGGCGTAGAGGGGCGCCGTGCGGGGGTCCGGCATGAATCAGATCACGGTCGAAAAGCGCAAGTCGGGGGAGCCAGCGGATCGCGAGATCGAGCTGACGATCCTGATGCCGTGCCTGAACGAGGCCGAGACCATCGCCATCTGCGTCGAGAAGGCGCGCCGCTATCTCGACGAGAGCGGCGTCGTCGGCGAGGTGCTGGTGGCCGACAACGGCAGCACCGACGGCTCGCAGGACCTCGCGCGCGGGCTCGGGGCGCGGGTGGTGGACGTGCCGGCCCGCGGCTACGGCGCGGCGCTGATCGGCGGCATCGCCGCGGCGCGCGGCCGCTACGTGATCATGGGCGACGCCGACGACAGCTACAATTTCCTGGGCCTCGCGCCCTTCGTCGAGCGCCTGCGCGCCGGCGACCAGCTGGTGATGGGCAACCGCTTCAAGGGCGGCATCGCGCCGGGGGCCATGCCGCCGCTGCACCGGTGGCTGGGCAATCCGGTGCTCTCGTTCATCGGCCGGCTGTTCTACGGCCTGCCGATCGGCGACTTCCACTGCGGCCTGCGCGGCTTCTCGCGCCAGGCGATGGTCGACCTCCACCTGGTCAGCCCGGGGATGGAGTTCGCCAGCGAGATGGTGGTCAAGGCCGGCCTGCATGGCCTCAGGATCGCCGAGGTCCCGACCACCCTCGCCAAGGACGGCCGCTCGCGCCCGCCGCACCTGAACACCTGGCGTGACGGCTGGCGGCACCTGCGCTTCCTGCTGCTGCACAGCCCCAAGTGGCTGTTCCTCTATCCGGGCGCCCTGCTGCTGGTGATGGGCCTCGTGGGCCTGGGCGCGCTGCTGCCCGGCCCCCTGAAGCTGGACGCGACCCACACCCTCGACACCCACACCCTGCTGGTCGCCGGCTTCGCGGTCGTGGTGGGCAGCCAGCTGGTCTCGTTCTCGGTGATGGCGCGGCGCTATGCGGCGCACGAGGGCTTCCTGCCGCCGGTCAGGAGCTTCGGCCGCGGCGTGGTCCATGGCCTGACCCTCGAGCGCGTGCTGCAGGCGGCGGCGGTGCTGCTGCTGGCCGGCGCCGGCGGCTTCGCCTGGTCGATCTTCGCCTGGGCGGCCGAGGACTTCGGCCCGATCCTGCACTCCACCATCCTGCGCGTCCTGATCGCCTCCATGACCTCGGTCGCGGTGGCGGTGCAGATGGGCGCGACCGGCTTCTTCGCCTCGGTGTTCAACATCCGCCGGCCGACAACCTGATCCTCGAGAGTCCGAACCCGTGACCGCCGCCGTCTCCGCCCCCCAGGCCGCCCTCAACGCCGCCCACGCCGCGATGATCTTCGGCCGCCGCGTGCAGGTGCTGAGCCGCGAGCTC
>DASZQQ010000495.1:0-12172 GCA_035549595.1 Caulobacteraceae bacterium | reverse complement strand
TGCCGGCCAGCTCGCGCACGAGCGCCTCGTTGGCGCGCACCTCCTGCGCCGCCGCCCGGGCCCGGGCGGCCAGCGCCGCCGGATCGGCGCGCGCGTCCAGCGCCACCAGCAAGGCCGCCGCCGCGATGGCCCGCCCCCAGGCTCGCCCACCCACCTTCTGCATGCCGCCACCCCCTCGTCCGCGTTAATCGACCTGTGATTGTGAAGTGCGGCTGAAAGGTGGCGAATGGCGACCGGGAGCTGTGTCGCCACCGCCCAGGCGGGTTCCCCTTTTGCCGAACGCGCTCTAGCGTCGCGGCCGGGAAACGCACGGGAGCAGACGACATGGCCGACGGTTCGGTGAGGGGATTCACGCGCGATCGGTTCGCGGGGGTGAAGAGCGCGTTCGAGGCCAATCTCGCCGGCGGCGCGGACCTCGGCGCTTCGTTCGCCGCGACCCACGAGGGCGAGACCGTGGTCGACATCTGGGGCGGCTGGGCCGACGAGGCGAAGACGCGGCCCTGGGAGAAGGACACCATCGTCAACGTCTATTCGACGACCAAGACGATGACGGCGCTGACGGCCCTCCTGGTCGCCGACCGCGGCGAGCTCGACTTCGACGCGCCGGTGGCGAAGTACTGGCCGCAGTTCGCGGCCAACGGCAAGTCGCAGGTCAAGGTCAGCCATCTGATGAGCCACTCGGCCGGGCTCTCCGGCTGGAAGGAGCCGATCACCACCGCCGACCTCTACGACTGGGACAAGGTCTGCGCCCTGCTGGCCGCCCAGGCGCCGTTCTGGGAGCCGGGCACGGCGAGCGGCTACCACGCGATCACCCAGGGCTACCTGGTCGGCGAGGTCGTGCGCCGGATCACCGGCAAGTCGCTGGGCACGGTGTTCCGCGAGGAGATCGCCGAACCGCTCGGCGCAGACTTCCACATCGGGCTTTCGGCCGAACACGACCCCCGCGTCGCCGACCTTGTCCCGCCGCCGCCCGGCACGGCGATCGGCGACGGCGAGCAGAGCGAGCTGTCGCGCAACATGTCGTCGAACCCCGGCGTCGATCCGCTCGACACCCGCACCCGCGCCTGGCGCGCGGCCGAGATCCCCGCCGCCGGGGGCCACGGCAACGCCCGCTCGATCGCCGAGATCCACGCGCTGCTCGCCAACGGCGGCGTCGCCAAGGGCAAGCGGCTGATGAGCGAGGCCGGCTGCCGCAAGGCGCTGGAGCTGCAGATCGAGGGCACGGACCTGATCTTCAACGCCCCGGCCAAGTTCGGCCTGGGCTTCGGCCTGCCCGGGGCCATGGTGCCCCTGCCGAACCCCAATTCGATGTTCTGGGGCGGCTATGGCGGCTCGCTGGTGGTGATCGACTTCGACCAGCGCACGACCTTCGCCTACGCCATGAACAAGATGGCGCCCACGACCACGGGCGACACCCGCGCGCTCGGCCTGATCATGGGCGTCTGGCAGGGCCTGGCCACAGAGTAGTTGCGCACCAAATTCTGAAGGGGGGCTTGATCGATGCCGCAAGTGAACTTCCTCGCCGTCGGCGCCGCCGCGGTGGCCGCTTTCGTGCTCGCGTCCGTCTGGTATTCGCCGCTTCTGTTCTTCAAGCCGTGGAAGACGGCCGTGGGCCTCAGCGACGAGGTGGCGGCGAAGGCCTCGACGCCGCTGCGGCTCGTCGCGACCTTCGTCCTGGTGCTGATCGGGGCGCTGGTGTTCGCCTTCTTCCTCGGCCCGAAGGTCACGCCCGTGCAGGGCGCCCTCTACGGCTTCGCGGCGGGGCTCACGTGGGTCGCCTTCAGCCTCGGCGTCAACTACCTGTTCGAGGGGCGACCGCTAAAGCTGTTCCTGATCAACGGCGGCTACCACACCCTGGAGTTCACCCTGATCGGCCTGATCCTGGGCCTCTGGCACTGAGAGCCCCCCCCCCGCGAGGGGAAGTCAGGCCGCCTCCGCCACCGCGGCCTTCATGCGCAGGCGCGCTTCCTGCCGGGCGCCGACGGCGTCGACCAGGGTCCCGGCCCCGCCGAGGCCGTACGGGGGCATGTTGTTGTAGATGCTCTCGTAGCAGCCCGGCTGGATCAGGTAGGTCTCGTGCCAGATGCCGATGTCGCCGTTCGAGCCGAAGCGCTTGTTGAACCAGGCCCAGACCGGCTGGTGCTTGCGCTGGCGGTCGCGGGCGTAGGCCTCGAGCTGCTCGAACGAGCGCCAGTACTGGATTAGCGTCAGGCTGCGAAGGCTGAACGCCTGTTCGACGTGCATGAGGCCGAGGTCGGGGTTGGCCGCGAGCTCGCCCAGCATCGCCGGCATGGTGGCCAGGAACGGGAAGTAGATCCACGGCTTCCACCACCTGTTGATGCGCGCGCCGATCATGAAGACGACGAACGCGCCCTCCACCTCGGCGCAGACGCGCCGGTCGATCCGCTGGGTCATCCGAAGCTTCCTCCCTCCCGGTGACGCAAGGATACCATACGTCGGCGGCCGCTGCCGGGATCACCCTTGCCTTGGACGCCGCCATGGGCCAGTTTCCGCCCCTTCTTTGAAACGGCGATCCCATGACCGGCGACACCCTCGCCGCGACCTCCCGCGCGGGAGGCGCGGCTCATCCTGTCCGCAAGGACCTGCGCGAGCTGCTGCGCCTGGCCGGGCCGCTCGTGCCCGCGCGCCTGGGCATCATGATCATGGGCTTCACCGACTCGGTGGTCGTCGGCCGCTACTCGGCCGAGCAGCTGGGCTTCCAGGCCCTGGCCTGGGCGGTGGTCAGCGTCGTCGTCTCCCTGTCGCTGGGCCTGCTCAGCGGCGTCCAGGTGATGACCTCGCGCGTGATCGGCGAGGGCCAGCCGCGCGAGGCCGGAGCGGCTCTGCGGCGCGGACTGGTCTACGGCCTGGCGATCGGCGCCGCGGCCGCGGCCGTGCTGACGGCGGGCGGCCCGGCCCTGCTGCATCACATCGGCCTGCCTCGGACGCTGGCGGACGGGGCGAGCCCGCCGATGATCGTCTTCGCCCTGTCGATGCCGCTCTTTACCTGCTCGGTGGCCGCCAGTTCGTGGCTGGAGGGGCTGGGACGGATGACGCCGCCGCTGGTGATCATGTGGGTGGCCAACCTGGTGAACCTCGCCGTCGACCTCGTCCTGGTGCCAGGGACTTTCGGCCTGCCGGCCCTCGGCGCGGTGGGCGCGGCGAGCGCCACCTTCAGCGCCCGGGCGGTCATCGCCGTGGTCAGCCTGGGCTACATCCTGCGCATGAAGGACGCCCGCGAGCTCGGGGTCTTCGACAAGCCGCGGCGCGACCGGCCGCGCGAGATCGAGCAGCGCCGGATCGGCTACGGCGCCGGCGCCTCCAACTTCTTCGAGGTCATGGCCTTCTCGGGCATGAACGTGATCGCCGGCTGGATCGGGGGCCTCGCCGTCGCCGCCTGGGCCGTGATCCTGAACGTGGCGGCGATCGTGTTCATGATCCCGCTGGGCCTGGCCACGGCGACCGCGGTCCAGGTCGCGCGCGCTCACGGCGCCGCGGACGAGCCGGCGATCGACCGGGCGGCGCTGGTCGGCTACGCGGTCACGGCCGCCTTCGCCCTCGTGGCGACGGTGATCGTCTGGCTGTTCGCCCGGCCGATCGCCGCCGTCTACACCACCGATGCGACCACCATCGGCATGGCCACGGCCGGGCTCCTGCTCTCGTGCCTGTTCCTGCTGCCGGACGCGCTGCAGGTGGTGGTCGCCCAGTCGCTGCGCGCGCGCGGCGATGTCCTGGTCCCCTCGATCACGCACATGACCAGCTACTTCCTGGTCATGCTGCCGCTGGCCTGGTGGCTGGCGATCCCGATGGAGCTCGGCCTGCAGGGCATAGTCTGGGCGGTGATCGCCGCCAGCTTCGTCGCCGCCGGCCTGCTGCTCGGCCGCTTCTGGATGCTGGCGCGGCGCGGGGAGGGGTGAGGCCGCCCGCGTCGCCGCGGACGGCCCCCAGTCAGTCGCAGAACAGGTCCTCGATGACGCTGTCCTGCGCGCGCAGGCTGAAGGTGGACGCCTGGGCCTGGCCCAGGGCCCGGTCGAGCGCCCATCCGTCCCGCCCCACATGGACGCCCCAGGAGCGGAGCTCGGCGTTGATCGCCGAGCGCGCCGGCTCGGGCACCTCCTCGTTGCCCACGCACCGGGCCTGGTCGAGCACCCAGCCGTGGACGAAGTCGCGGCCGATCTCGATCACCGCCGCCGGCTCTCCCGTCCATTCGTAGAACGCGCTCTCGCCGCGCGCCCCGTTGATCAGGTAGTTGGCCAGGCAGTTGCGGTAGCGCGCGGCCGCATCCCGGAGCGCGGCCTTGTCCGGCAGCACCTTCAGCCGGTCGGAACCGGGGAAGGGCGGCTGGGGGAACTCCGGGATGAGGTCCATGCGCGCACGCTCGAGGCGGTCGTTCACGCTCGTCCCCGCGGCCCAGCCGCGCGCCATGCGGGCGGCGGCGTCCTCGCCCTCGCGGCGACGCAGCGCCTCGAAGGTCTCGGCGAACAGCTGCGCGCGGTCGGCGGTGAGGTCCGCCCCGTCGAAGCCCGCCTCGCGCAGGGCGGCCGGCAGCCGCGACAGGGCCTGCACCTGGGCCAGCGGGATCCGCCTGGCGTGGCGGATGGCCCGCGCGGTCGCCTCCGTGCCGAGCAGGTCGACCAGCCGGCCGTAGTCCTCGGCCGGCCAGGCGCGCTCGCCGAGGTGGGCGAGGGCGCGCGCCAGGCCGCTGGGCGCGTCGGGGACGAGCGCCTTGACGGCGCGCTTGAACGGCCAGGTCAGCGCGATCACGGCCGCCTCGGCGGCCAGCTGGCCGTCGGTTCGGCCGAGCGCCAGGCAGACGAGGTGCCGGCGGTCGGCGTCCGCGCCGATGAAGGCGGCGTGCGGCGAAGGCCACAGGCCCGCGATCCGCACCGCGAACTCGCCGGTGAGGTGGCGCAGCAGGGAATTGGGTTCGCCGTGGGGCGCGGCCGCAGCCTGCTCCCCCGCGAGGGTCCAGACGTACATGGGTCAGAGCTCCGGATCGCCCGCGGCGCCGGAGCTCCGCGGTCGTCAGATGGGGAGGGTCGAGAAACGCGCGCGATCGGACGACGCGCGCACACGGCCGTTCAGGCCGGGAGGCTTTTGCGTGTCACGGATCATGCGAGCGGAACTCCGCCAGTCGTTGTCGGGGCGCGGCGTGTCTCACAAAAGACCGGCGTTCGGCAAGGGCCTCGATCAGACGCCGAGGATCCAGCCTTCCTCGTGTTGCGCATCGACCACGGTGTCGGCCGGCGTCGCCTTGTCCGGGCCGAAGACGGCGCCCAGCTTGCCGGCCTCGTCGAGCTTGGCGAAGTGCTCGGCCGTCAGGCGCACCTGGGTGGCGTCCTTGATCTCGTTCGGCAGCGCCTGGCCCTTGAAGAGTGACGGGTAGACCTCGGCCGCGACGACGTCGACGCCGGCCAGGTCGGCCTCGGTCAGCGCCTTCCAGCCGGTCTCGAACGGCCAAACCTTCAGCGCCTCGCCCCGGGCCAGCTTCAGCCGGCGCAGCATGGGAATGCCCAGGATCGCCTGACCGCCGACCGAGCCGTTGTAGTAGAGCTTCCAGATCGAGGCCGCGCCCTTGGCGGCCAGGTCCGCATGGCGGTACTCGGGCAGGTCGTCCGGGCCGTGCTCGCGCGTGCGCTTGGGCTGCAGGGTGGTCAGGGCGACCTTCGGCGGGCAGCCCCAGAACGGGAACGGGCCGCCGGTGATGCGGCGGTTGATCTCCGCCCCCACGCCGAAGCGGTTGTTGGTGTTGTCGGCCTTGTCCTTGACCATGCGGTCGAGCTGGTTCCAGACCGCCATCCACGGCTCGCCCGCCGGCAGCTTCAGCGCCGTCGAGAAGCCGCGCGGAAAGCCGAGCGGGAAGTCGAAGCCCAGCAGGGTCCGCTCGTGCCGCTTGGCGCGGTCGTCGAGGATCGAGGCCAGCAGCGTCTCGGCCTCTTTCCGGGTCGGCGGATTGTGCGCCTCGTAGGCGAAGCGGAAGCGCACGTCGCGCTTGAGCACGCCGATCCACACGGAGTCGGCCCCCGTGGTCGGCTTGGACGCGGCGCTCCAGTCGACGATCACATAGGCGTTGAAGAGGCGGGCCAAGGGGCGCTCCAGAAGGGCGGACGCGGGCTTTTAGACCGCCGCACGGCCAGGGCCAACGCGGCTCTCGTTCAAATCTGCAACATTCGCCCCGAGCCTGGGTTCAGGCCGTCACCCTCAGCCGCTTCAGCAGCGGCAGGCGCTCGTCCGCCAGGGCCTTGGCCTGGACCTTCAGTTCGTCGAGGTTGGCCTCGGCGGTCTTCAGCATCTCGCCGTTCTTGATGATCGACTGGTTCTGCTTCGACAGCACCGACCAGGCCTCGCCGGCCCACTCGTCGGGCGTCTTCTTGCCCTTGGCCCGCGCCCCCAGGAACATCTGCTCGAAGCGGCTGACCTGGACCCCGGCGCCGATCACCGGCGAGGCCAGCCACGAGACGTCGCCGCTGATGCGCGAGCGGTCGATCAGATGGGCGTTCAGCCGGTCGCACGCGGGGGCGGCCTTCTCGATGGCCTCGTCCGACTGCGCCGGGTGGGCGCGCCCGACGCCCGTGAGCACGGCCAGGCCCTCGGTCAGGGCGCCGGGCGGCAGCTTGGCCAGGGCCTTGTGTTCGCTGAGGTCGCGGATGCGCTTGGGCGAGCCCCCGTCGGCCTTCAGGGCCTCCAGGATCGGCTCGTAGATCTCCTTGCGCAGCGTGATCTTGCCCAGCTGGGTCTCGACCTCGTTGGGAGCCGCCTTCTCCGTCGTTGTCGGCGCGATGCGCAGGTCGTGGAGCCGCTCGATCCGCTCCAGCGGCGACAGCCGCCGGGCGCCGCGGGTGTAGAGGTCGCGGCGGAACTGGGCGTTCAGCAGGTAGTCGCGGACCGTCTCGCGCAGCACCGTGTAGGGGATGCCCGCCAGGAGCTCGCGCTGCGGCTGGGTCAGGTTGAAGGCGTCCAGCTGGTCCAGCGGCGCGGCGGCGCAGGCGTAGCCCAGCTTGGCGTCCGACAGCCACTCGTGGGCGTCGGAGAAGTACATCGGCGTCCAGTCGCGATTGAAGTACTCGTGCGCCAGGTAGTTGCGGTTCTGGCCGGCGATGGCGTCCAGCCTGGCCTTGGCCGTCGGATTGGCCTGGAAGTAGCGCGCCCCGACCTCGGCCAGCTTCTGGCCGAAGGCCAGAGAGCCTTCGATGCGGCCGACGACGCCCTGGACGTCGCTGCCGGCGGCCTCGGCGTGCAGCGACATCATGTGCCGCAGCGGCATCGCCACCGCCCAGCCGGGCAGGGTGTTGTAGCTCATGTAGACGGCGCCGCCGACGCGCAGGTGATGGCGCATGATCTCGACGATCGCGCGACGGTTCTCGTCCGACACCCAGCTCCAGACCCCGTGCAGGACGATGTAGTCGAACGACGGCAGATCCTTGCGCGCCAGCAGCTCGGCGAAGCTGTCGTCGCCGAAGTGGGCCCCCGACCCCGAGACGTGGGTCAGCGACTGGGCGTTGGCGGCGTGGGCCGGGTTGAAGTCCGTGCCCCAGAACTCGCCGGCGTTGGCGGCGGCGTGAATGTTGGCCGACAGACCCTGGCCATAGCCGAGTTCGAGGTAGCGGCCGCCGGCGCGCTCGGGCGGCTCGTAGCCGCTGAGCAGCAGGGCGAAGTCGATCAGGCCGGGGGCGAGCTCGCGGTAGTAGCCGTGCGTATAGTCGATCTCGGCGACGTAGCCGCTGGTCCAATCCATGGTAAGCCCTTCCAAGACCTTGGGCGCGGACTGAGCCCTGCCGACCGCCGGTTTGTCAACGAGACCAGGAACCCACTTGTCCGCCGGATCCGAGCCGAGGCCGCCCATCGTCGTCCCCGACGCCGCCCGCCGCCGCGCGCTGGACGCTGGCCCGGCGGGCCGCGCCTGGCTGGAGGCCCTGCCGGCCCTGGTCGCCCGCGTCGAGCACGACTGGGGGTTGCGGCTCGAGCGGGTGTTCGACGGCGGCACCGAGTCCTTCGTCGCCCTCGTGCGCCTGGCGGACGGTGAAGCGGGCGTGCTGAAGCTGGCCATCCCGGGCGCCGGCTCGCCGACGCGGGCGATGCACGTGCTGCGCCAGGCGGACGGCCGCGGCTACGCGCGCCTGCTGCGCCACGACGAGAGCGGCGAGGCGATGCTCCTGGAGGCGCTGGGCGGTCGCCTGGCCGACCTCGGCTGGCCGGTGCCGCGCCAGCTCGAGGCGGTCTGCGCGACGCTGGAGGCGGCCTGGCGGCCCCCCGAGGATCCCGGCCTGTTCCCCACGGGGGCCGAAAAGGCCGAGGCCATGGCCGGCTTCATCGCCGACCTTCACCGGACCTTGGCCGGCGCGGCCTCCGACCGGGCGGTCCGGCAGGCGCTGGACTTCTGCGAGCGCCGGCGCCGCGCCTGGGACCCCGCGCGGGCGGTGCTGGCCCACGCCGACGCCCACTCGATGAACACCCTGGCCGATCCGCACCGCGAGGGGGCGTTCAAGTTCGTCGACCCGGAGGGCCTCTACATCGAGCGCGAGTACGACCTCGCCATCCCGATGCGCGAATGGGGCGACGAACTGCTCGCGGGCGATCCGGTGGCGCTGGGCCGGGCGCGCTGCCGGTTCCTCGCCGACCGCCTCTGCCTCGACGAAGAGGCGATCTGGCAGTGGGGCGTGATCGAGCGCCTGGCCACCGGCCTCCTCCTGGTCAAGCTCGGCCTGACCGACTGGGCGAGGCCCTTCCTCGCCGTCAGCGAGGCCTGGGCCGCCGCGGGGACATGATCCCCGCCGGAGGCGGGGTTCGTGTCCCCATCGGACTGGAGGGGACACGTTCCTTGCGGAACATGTCCCCGGCCGGGGCGGCGACGCCGACCTACCCCAGCTTCACCAGCATCTTGCCGAGGTTCTCGCCCTTGAAGAGCTTCAGGAACGCCGCCGGGGCGTTCTCGATGCCGGTCTCGACGGTCTCGCGCCACTGCAGCTTGCCGGCCGCGTGCCAGGCGGCCATGTCGCGGACGAAGGCCGGCTGCATGTCGGCGTGGCTGGAGACGATGAAGCCTTCCAGCTTCAGCTGCTTGCCCACGCACTGGATCAGGCCGCGGATGCCGGGACCCATGTCGGTGTCGTTGTACTGGCTGATCATGCCGCACAGGGCGAAGCGGGCGAACGGACGGGCCGCCGTCAGCGCCGCCTCCAGGTGCTCACCGCCGACGTTGTCGAAGTAGACGTCGATGCCGTCCGGCGCGGCGCGCATCAGGGCCGGGCCAACCGGCTCGGCCTTGTAGTCGATGACGTGGTCGACCCCGAGCGACTTCAGGTACGCCGCCTTCTCGGCCCCGCCGGCAGAGCCGATCACGGTGTGACCCTTGATCTTGGCGATCTGGCAGACGATCTGGCCGACCGCGCCGGCGGCGCCGGAGACGAACACCACGTCGCCGTCCTTCAGGCCCCCGACGCGCAGCAGGCCGGCGTAGGCGGTGAGGCCCGGCATGCCCAGCGCGCCCAGGAACGCCTGCGGCGGCAGGCCGTGCGCGTCCAGCTTCTGGACCATGGCGGCCGGCGCGTTGAACGCCTCGCGCCAGCCGAGAAAGCTCTGCACCAGGTCGCCCGCCTTCAGGGACGGATCGTTCGAGGCGATCACCTCGCCGACCGCGCCGCCCTGCATGGCTTCGCCCAGGGCGAAGGGCGGGGTGTAGCTCTTCACGTCGTTCATGCGCCCGCGCATGTACGGGTCGACGGTCATCCAGGTGTTCTTCACCTGCACCTCGCCGGGGCCAGGGGCGGGCAGCTCCACGGTGGCCAGCTCGAAGTTGTCGGCGGTGGGCGTGCCGACCGGCCGGCTCTTCAGACGAATCTCGCGCGACGTGGTCATGGGTTTCCTCTCTCTCGAAGCCCTTCAAACGGCTGTTTAAGGCGAATGCCGCGCCGCCTCCAGTGGGCAAGCGACGTCCCGGCGTGCTAGGCGCGCGGCATGACTGCGATCCTGAAGGCCGGCGTGATCGGCGCGGGCGTCTTCGGCGGCTACCACGCCAACAAGTATGCCGAGCTGGAGGGCGTGCGCCTGGCCGCCGTCCTCGACACCCATCCCGAACGCGCCCAGGCCCTGGCGCAGAAGCATGGGGCCGCGGCCTTCTCGGACCTGGCCGCCTTCCTGGACGCCGTGGACGTGGTCTCGGTCGCTTCGCCCGCCAGCAAGCACGCCCCGGCGGCGCTCGCGGCGCTGAAGGCCGGCAGGCCGACCTACGTGGAAAAGCCGCTCGCCACCTCGCTGGAGGACGCCGACGCCCTGCTGGGTGAGGCCTCGCGCCGGGGGGTGGTGCTGGCGACAGGCTTCCTGGAGCGCGCCGCGTTCCGGGCCATGGGCCTCTTCGGCCTTCCCGAGCGTCCGCGTTTCATGGAGGCGGTGCGCAGCGGTCCGCCGTCCCCACGCAACCTCGACGTCTCGGTAGTGATCGACCTGATGATCCACGATCTGGACCTGGCGTTGGCCCTGGCCGACGCCGATCCTCTGGCCGTGGAGGCCGAGGGACGCGAGGTGGCCAACGCCTCGCTCGACGAGGTCGAGGCCGAGATCGACTTCGAGGGCGGCTTCATCGCCCGCCTGCGCGCCTCGCGCGTCGCCGGGACCCGCGAGCGGACCATGCGGCTCGTCTACCCCTCGGGCGAGGTGGTTGTGGACTTCCTGACCCACAGCTTCTCCAACACCACCCCCTTCGCCCTCGACGCCGGCTACGACGAGACTCCGGCGGGCAAGGACCGCCTCGGCGCCAGTCTGGCGGCGTTCCTGGACGCGGTCAGGGGCAGGGGCGGGCCGCTGGCCAACGGCCTCGATGGCGCGAGGGCCCTGGACCTGGCGCTCGCGGTGGAACAGGCTGTCGGGCGATAGGGCCCAAAACCAAGCGACCACCGGAACCGCCATGAGCGCCTACGACTATTCCTTCACCTCCATCACCGGCGAGCCGTTGCCGCTCGAGACCTTCAAGGGCAAGGCCGTGCTGGTGGTGAACACCGCCTCCAAGTGCGGCCTCACCCCGCAGTACGACGGGCTGGAGAAGCTCTACACCGACTACCGCGACAAGGGCCTCGTGGTCCTCGGCGTGCCCTGCAACCAGTTCATGGGCCAGGAGCCGGGCACCGAGGAGGAGATAAAGGACTTCTGCGAGACCCGCTTCTCGGTGGACTTCCCGATGACTTCCAAGGTCGACGTCAAGGACGCCGGCCGGCACCCGTTCTACGCCTGGGCCGAGAAGGAACTGGGCGAGCCGGCGGTGCCGGTGTGGAACTTCCACAAGATCCTGATCGGCCCCGAAGGCCAGGCCCTCGCCGCCTTCGGCCCCCGCACCGACCCGCTGGACGCCAGCATCGTCGAGGCGGTCGAGAAGGCCGTCTGACCTTCTTCCCTCCCCCTCGTGGGGAGGGACAGCTCGCGAAGCGAGCAGGGTGGGGGAGTCTCGTCAAGGGCGCAGCGCCAACCGGTTGGCGTTCCTGCCGCGGCGCACGTCCCCACCCTGCGAAGCTGCGCTTCGCGGTCCCTCCCCATGAAGGGGAGGGAGAATTTCTCAGCCCTTCTTCGCCCTCGCGATGCCGTCGAGGACCATCTGGCGCGCCTCGGCCGCGTCGCCCCAGCGGATCACCTTGACCCACTTGCCGGGCTCCAGGTCCTTGTAGTGGCTGAAGAAATGCTCGATCTGCTTGAGGGTGATCTCGGGCAGGTCCAGGTAGTTCTTCACGTGGTCGTAGCGCTGCGTGAGCTTGGGCGCGGGGACGGCGATCAGCTTCTCGTCGCCGCCGGCCTCGTCCTCCATGACCAGCACGCCGACGATGCGGCAGCTCATGATCGCGCCGGGCGCAATGGCGCGGGTGTTGGCGACGATCACGTCGCACGGGTCGCCGTCGCCCGACAGGGTGTGCGGGATGAAGCCGTAGTTCCCCGGGTATCGCATCGCCGTGTACAGGAACCGGTCGACGACCAGGGCGCCGGCGGCCTTGTCGACCTCGTACTTGATCGGCTCGCCGCCGATCGGCACCTCGATGACGACGTTGACCTCGTCCGGCGGATTGCGGCCGATGGCGATGGCTTCGAGGTTCATGGCGACGCGACTCCGTTGAGGCGCCGCTCTCTAGGCGAGTGCGGGGCCCTCCGCTAGGGAGGTCTGGTCCAATCTGATGCGAGGCGGCCCATGACCAAG